>JAJAZJ010000249.1 GCA_026785795.1 Pseudoxanthomonas sp. | reverse complement strand
GCGCAGTGCTAAAAAGTGACGGCCAGCCGGTGCAGATCGGCGGCATCGAGAAGATGTCAAAGTCCAAGAACAATGGCGTTGATCCGCAGACCATGGTGGACAAGTACGGCGCAGACACGGTGCGCCTGTTCTCCATGTTCGCCGCGCCGCCCGAGCAATCGCTGGAGTGGAACGAGGCCGGCGTGGAAGGCATGTCGCGTTTCCTGCGCCGCCTGTGGGTGCAGGTGCAGAAGCATGCCGACGCTGGAGCTGCAGCCGCTGCGCCCGACCTGGCCAGCCTGAGCGCCGAGCAGAAGGCGATGCGCCGCAAGACCCACGAAACCATCGACAAGGTCGGCAACGACTACGGCCGCCGCCACGGCTTCAACACCGCGATTGCCGCGGTGATGGAGCTTTCCAACGCGCTGAACAGATTTGACGATGCCAGCAGCAACGGGCGCGCCATCCGCCACGAGGCGCTGGAGGTGGCGGTGCTGCTGCTCAATCCCATCACCCCGCACAGCAGCCACGCGCTGTGGCAGGTGTTGGGCCACACTGAAACGCTGCTCGAAGACCAGGCGTTCCCGCAGGCTGACCCAGCTGCCCTGGTGCGCGACCAGCTGACCCTGGCCGTGCAGGTCAACGGCAAGCTGCGCGGCACCATCCAGGTCGCCGCCGATACCCCGCGCGAACAGATCGAGGCGCTGGCCCAGGCCGAACCCAACACGGTCAAATTCATGCACGGCCTGCAGGTTCGCAAGGTGATCGTGGTGCCGGGCAAGATCGTCAATATCGTGGCGGCCTGACCGCCGCGCTGGCGGCACCTCCGGTGAACCCGCAAGAGAGGGTATTCACCTGCTGTGGGGGTTTGCACTTGCCGCCCCTGTCGCGCTCGTCCAGACTTCACCCATGAATGCATTCCCGGCGGCACGCCTGCTTTTGGTTTCACTCCTGGCCCTGGCCCTGTCGGCCTGCGGATTCCACCTGCGCAACAAGATCGCGCTGCCGGATGACCTGGGCCCGGTGCTGGTGGTGTCCAGCACCCAGTACAGCCCGCTGGCCGAAGCCGTTGCCACCGGCCTGCAGAATGCCGGCGCGGTAGCGGCTGCGGAAGGGGCCAAGGACGTGGCCACGCTGCAGATTCTCTCCGAGCGCTGGGGCGACCTGCCTATCGCCATTGATGAACGCGGCCGCGCCCAGGAGTTCAGCCTGCGCTATGCCACGGTATTCGTGTTCCGCCGCGCCGATGGCACCGACCTGGTGCCGCAGCAGGTGGTGGAACTGTCGCGCGATTACGTTTCGCCGCCGCAGGACGCCACCGGCACCACCAACGAGCGCGAGGTCCTGGCCAACGAACTGCGCCGGGAAATGGCTGCCTCCATCCTGCGCCGCGTGGACGGCGTGGTCCGCGGCGGTGCACTGGGCACCAGCCCGCAGCCCTGATGGAGATGACGCCGGAACGGCTGCTCGCGCTGCCGGCCGACGGCCCGCTGCACCCGGCTTATCTCATCGCCGGACCGGAAATGCTGCGGGTACTCGAGGCGGCTGACGGCGTGCGCAGGCAGGCCCGTGCGCAGGGCATCAGCGAGCGGGAAATATTCGATGCCGATTCCCGTGATTTCAACTGGAATGCGCTGCAGGCCAGTTTCAACGCGCCCAGCCTGTTCAGTGCGCGGCGACTGCTGGAAGTCAGGCTTCCCACCGGAAAACCGGGCAAGGAAGGCGCACAGGCCATCGTCGACTTCTGCGCCAATCCGCCGCCCGACGTCATCCTGCTGGTCACCGCCGGTGACTGGAGCAAGTCCCACCAGGGCAAATGGAGCGACGCCATTGCCCGGATCGGCATCATTTCCGTCGCCTGGGCGATCAAGCCACATGAGCTGGCCCAGTGGGTGGAAAGCCGCCTGCGCAGCCGCGGCACTGCGGCCGACCCGGCCGCAGTGCAGATCCTGGTGGAGCGGGTGGAAGGCAACCTGCTGGCTGCTGCACAGGAAATAGACAAGCTGTCGCTGCTGGCCAATGGCCAGGTCATCGATGCCGGGCAGATGCAGTCGCTGGTGGCGGATGCCTCGCGTTATGACGTGTTCCGACTCACCGATGCTGTGCTGGCCGGCCAGGCCGGGCAAGTGTCGCGGATCCTCGCCGGGCTCCGCGCGGAGGGCGAGGCTGTGGCCGGCCTGATGCCGATGGTGGTGAAGGAGCTGGTGCGCGCAGCGGCGCTGGCGCAGGTGCAGGCCAGCGGCGGCAATCTGGGCGCGGAAATGAAGTCGCAGGGCATCTGGGAGGCGCGCCAGGCGCCGTTCAAGCGTGCGCTGCAGCGCCACCCCAATCCTGCGCGATGGGAACGGTTTGCGGCGCAGGCTTCGCGTATCGACCGCGCGGCGAAGGGTCGCGGCGAGGGCGACCCCTGGATCCTGCTGGAGCGCCTGCTGCTGGCGGTCGCAGAAGCGCAGGCCGTGCGCCTGCTGGCGGCCTGAACGGGCTGGCGTGGATATGCACGATCTTCGGCTTTATTACGGCGGAACTTTCGATCCAGTGCATGACGGTCACATTGCAACCGCCTGCGCCGCCAGGGATGCGCTCGCTACCCGCGTGCACATGATGCCGGCGGCCGACCCGCCGCACCGCCCGCCGCCCGGCGCAAATGCGCTGCAGCGTGCCCATATGCTGGACCTGGCCATCGTGGGCCACGCCGGGCTGGTCCTCGACCGGCGTGAACTGGCGCGGCCGGGTCGTTCCTACACGATCGATACGCTGCGCGAGCTGCGCCGCGAGCTGGGTCCGGACCAGCCCATCGCGCTGCTGCTGGGCGCGGACAACTTTATCGGCCTTGCGTCCTGGCATGACTGGCAGCAGCTGGCTGACTACGCGCATTTTGTCGTGGCCGCCCGTCCCGGCGTCGCCCTGGACCACGATTTGCCGGCAGAACTGCGGCAGTGGGCGCGGCCACGCTGGGCCGATGCACCGGCGGCGATGAGGAAAAGCCCGGCAGGCATGCTGTTCAGGCTGAACCAGCCGCTGCATCCGGTGTCGGCCAGCCAGGTTCGACAGCTGATTGCGGTGCATGGGGCCTGGCGCGAACTGGTCCCGGCCGCGGTAGCGGACTACATCGGCGCCGAGGGCCTCTACCCTGCGCGGACGGGCGTACACAGTCCGCTATAATTCACCTCATTCTCAGGAGCTTCCAAGCTTTGTCCAGCCAAGCCCACGTCATCAAGACCCGTCTGCCCAATCCGCCCCCCTCAGTGCCCGTCCTGCTTGCTAACGTGCACGCGGCGCTGCAGGAGCTCAAAGCCAAGGACGTGGTGGAAATCGACATACGCGGCAAGTCCAGCGTCGCCGATTACATGGTGATTGCCTCCGGCACCTCCACCCGCCACGTCAAGTCCAGCGCCGACGAGGTGGTGCGCTTTGCCAAGAAGCTGGACGTGATGCCGCTGGGTGTTGAAGGCGAGCGCGAGGCTGAGTGGGTGCTGGTGGACCTGGGCGACGTGATCGTCCACGTCATGCTGCCGCGGGTACGCGAGTTCTATGCGCTGGAGCGGCTGTGGACGGTGGGCGACCAGCCGCCGGAAGAATCCGAAACCGCGGATGAAGACAGGCTCTGATCCCCGCCCATTGCCCGGCCTATGAAGGCCCGGCTGATCGCCACCGGTGACGGCCCGCCCGCCTGGGTGGTGCAGGGATTCGCCGAATACCAGAAGCGTCTTTCGCACTGGCTGCCGCTGGAACTGGGTGAAATAGAGCCGGGACTGCGCGGCAAGAGCCGTGATGCGCAGCGCGCGATGGAAGAAGAGGGCCGGCGGGTGCTGGCCGCGCTGCCCAGGGGCGCGCACGTCGTGGCCCTTGAAGTCACCGGCAGGGCATATTCCTCCGAACAGCTCGCCCAGCGCCTGGAGCACTGGCGCGGACAGGGTCGCGACCTGGCCTTCCTGATCGGCGGCCCGGAAGGGCATGCACCCGAGGTGCTGGCTGCAGCGAACGAAACCTGGTCGCTGGGTCCGCTGACCTTGCCGCATATGCTGGCGCGGCTGCTGGTGGCCGAGCAGCTGTACCGCGCCTGCGCGATGCTGGCCAACCACCCCTACCACCGCGCCTGAGCCCGGCGCCCCAATCGGGGCTGAAGCCAAGGCCGCGCGACGCGGACGGAGCGTGCCGGGCCACCACCGCAGCGGCTATGCTTGCGGGATGCTCTATCTCGCCTCGCAATCACCCCGCCGCAGGGAACTTTTGGCCCAGTTGGACGTGCCGTTCGGGCTGCTGGACGTGGACGTTCCCGAGCAGCGCCTGCCCGGCGAACCGCCGGAAACCTACGTCAGCCGCGTGGCCCGCGAAAAAGCCGGCGCCGGCCTGCTCAAGGTCGTCGCCAGCCCGGGTGCGGTGGTGCTGGGCGCCGACACCGAAGTGGTGCTCGATGACGACGTGTTCGGCAAGCCCGCCGATGCCGACGAGGCGCTGCACATGCTGGCGCGGCTGTCGGGCCGCACCCATCGCGTGGTGTCCACGCTGTGGC
>JAJAZJ010000248.1 GCA_026785795.1 Pseudoxanthomonas sp. | reverse complement strand
GGCACCAACATCATCGCCGGCCTGGGCATTTCCATGAAGTCCACCGCGCTGCCGGTGATCGCGGTGTGCATCGCGATCTGGGCGGCGCACGCGCTGGGCGGCCTGTACGGCATCGCCACCGCCGCCACCGCCATGCTTTCGATGGCCGGCATGATCGTGGCCCTGGACGCCTACGGCCCGATCACCGACAACGCCGGCGGCATCGCGGAAATGGCGGAACTGCCGCCGGAAATCCGCAACATCACCGATCCGCTGGACGCCGTGGGCAACACCACCAAGGCGGTGACCAAGGGCTATGCGATCGGCTCGGCCGCGCTGGCCGCGCTGGTCCTGTTTGCCGACTACACCCACAAGCTGCAGTCCGCCAACCCGGGCGTGGTGTTCACCTTCGACCTGTCCAACCACATGGTCATCATCGGCCTGCTGATTGGTGGCCTGATCCCCTACCTGTTCGGGGCCATGGCCATGGAGGCCGTAGGCCGCGCGGCCGGCTCGGTGGTTGAGGAAGTGCGCCGCCAGTTCCGCGAAATCCCCGGGATCATGGAAGGCACCGCCAAGCCGGACTACAGCAAGGCCGTCGACCTGCTGACCAAGTCCGCGATCAAGGAAATGGTGGTGCCTTCGCTGCTGCCGATCGCGGTACCGGTGGTGGTGGGCCTGCTGCTGGGTCCGCAGGCGCTGGGCGGGCTGCTGATCGGCACCATTGTCACCGGCCTGTTCGTGGCCATCTCCATGACCACCGGCGGCGGCGCCTGGGACAACGCCAAGAAGTACATCGAAGACGGAAACCACGGCGGCAAGGGTTCCGAGGCGCACAAGGCCGCGGTGACCGGCGACACCGTGGGTGACCCGTACAAGGACACCGCCGGCCCGGCCATCAACCCGCTGATCAAGATCATCAACATCGTGGCCCTGCTGCTGGTGCCGGTGCTGCCCGTCAACGGCTGGTTGGGCAGTAGCGCCCCGTCGCCCAGTGTCCAGGCCAGCACGGTGCAGTCCACGGTGAAGGTCAACGCGAACCTGTACTTCGACCTCGGCTCGGACGTGCTTCCCGCGGACGCCAGCACCCAGCTCGCGGCCGTGTTGGGCGGCCTGCACGCCCAGCCCGAGACCCGGGCCAGCGTGCTGAGCTACCGCGACGCAGGTGGCAGTGCGACCCACCAGGAGTTGGCCATGCAGCGCGCCATGGCGGTGCAGCAGTGGCTGGTCGCCAATGGGGTGGACCCGCACCGGGTTGGCCTGATCAAACCGGCGCAAACCACCGGCACGGGCGGTGCTGACGAGGCCAGGCAGGTGACGGTGGAGGTCCATTAGGGCCGCCGCGAATTCGTGACCCGGAAAGGCGGCTGCGGCCGCCTTTTCCTTGGCCGCGGGATCGGAGCCTGCTGCAGCGCAACACGCAAGCGCGTAGAATGCGGGCCCTTGCACACGCACGCGAAGGAGCACGCCATGGGTCTGGACCACGTTTCTACCGGCAACAACCCGCCGGAGGGGATCAACGTCATCATCGAAATCCCCAAGGATTCCGAGCCGGTGAAGTACGAAGTGGACAAGGAAAGCGGCGCGATCTTCGTCGACCGCATCCTCTCCACGCCGATGCGCTACCCCTGCAACTACGGCTACGTGCCGCACACGCTGTGCGGCGACGGCGATCCAGCCGACGTGCTGGTGGTGCTGCCGCTGTCGTTGATCCCCGGTTCGGTGATTCGCTGCCGCCCGGTCGGCGTGCTGCGCATGACCGACGAGGCCGGCGGCGACGAGAAGATCCTGGCCGTGCCGATCACCAAGGTCTTCAGCGGCTACGCGCACATCAGCGACATCGGCCAGGTGTCATCGCACTGGCTGGAGCGCATCGGCCACTTCTTCGAGCACTACAAGGACCTGGAGAAGGACAAATGGGTCAAGCTGGAAGGCTGGGGCGGGGTGGACGAGGCCCGGCAGATCCTGCGCGACGCCATGCAGCGCTACGAATCCAGCGCGGTAAAGCCGAAGTTCTGAAGCCCGCTGGCGGCGCGGCGCTCAGTCGCCGTGCTGGGCAATGCGCCGCGCCGCATTGCACGGCAGCGACAGCTGGATGAAGCGCGCGGGTTGTTTCAAGCGATGGCGCGATGGCCCGGTCCGCGGTGAATTGCTGAATTGAAGACCCCTGCCCTGCTCAGCCCCGCCCGTGCAGGAAGGCCTCCATGCGCAGGCGAGTAGGCGCCACCGTCGGCAACACCCGCGCCAGCGCCGCTTCGTGCTTGCGCCGCTTGCCGGGGTCAGGCCGGGTCAGGGTGTGGCGCGAAGGCGGCAGCACCACGCCCTAGGCCACGTCCTACGGCAGATGCAGCCGCGCGCATGTGCTTGCGATGGCATCGATCGATGTCCACCTGCGGCATTTCTTCGGCTTGGCCCGACAGGCGCAGCTGGCGCGAACGGCTCCCGACCGCGCCAATGCCGCGCCTGGCCTGCATCGAAAAGGGGCAGGCCAGCCGCTGCGGGGCGAACATCCCATGCGCCGCAGCGTCAACCTGTATCTGGGCCAGGTGCTCGAGAAATTCCCGGCCGCGGCCTAGAAGTGGAAGACGATCGCGTAATAAACCACGTATATCCACGACAGCAGGCCGTGGATGATCGCCCACAGCAGCGACTTGTTGGCGCTCCACGAAATGGTGATCGCCAGCGC
>JAJAZJ010000247.1 GCA_026785795.1 Pseudoxanthomonas sp. | reverse complement strand
GCACCGGTGTGCTGCGGTAGAACCGGTAGGTGAAACGCCCGAACCACGAGCGCGACTCGTATTCTTCCACGGTCAGGGTGGCGATGTCGCCCATCTCGCGGCGATCCAGGTTGCCCGAAGTGCCATGGTGGATGGCGTGGGTCTTCTTCCAGTAGCCGAATGGGAACAGGGTGATCAGGCCGAGCGAGGCACCCACAATGTGGTTGGCGCGCTCGCTGGCAAAGAACGAGCCATGCCCGCAGTCGTGCTGGATGATGAAAAGCCGCACGTAAAAGCCGGCGGCGGGGATCGCCATCAGCAGGGTCCAGCCATAGCTCCAGCCGGCGACGACGCTCCAGGCCATCAGCGCCCACAGCGCCAGAAGCGGCGGCAGGGTATTGAGCAGCTGCCAGACCGCGCGGCCATGGCGGGGCTGGGCAAACTCTGCACAAAGTTTGCGCAACTGGGCGGCGGCGTTGGGCGCCTGTGGGCTGGAACTCAAGGTGACTCTCCCGTGGACACGTAATTGTCGGGGACAGGGCGGGTCAGTGCAATGACATTCGTCCGGGTGCGGGGCGCTGCGTTCAGTCCCGGCCCGCTAAAGCCAGGTCGGCGCCGGGGCCGGCGAGCGGGCGGCTGTGATTTTCCGACCGCCGGTGCGAACCATAGGAAGACTCACGCACAATCCACCGGGAACCCCATGGGCCAGCAAGCCACCACCATGACCACGGACCGCGACCTGCAGGGCGAATTCAGCGAGCTGATCGATCGCCATCGCGGGATTGTGTTCAAGGTGGCCAACACCTATGCCTTCCAGGCCGAGGACCGTGCCGACTTGGCCCAGGAAATCGCCGCCCAGCTGTGGCGGGCTTACCCGAGTTACGCCCCGGGCCGGCCATTTTCCACCTGGATGTACAGGATTGCGCTGAACGTGGCCATTTCGCACGTGCGCAGCGCGGCGCAACAGCGCCGGCATGTGCTGCCGCTGGACGAAGCCGTGCATGACCTGCCCGACGAGAACGGGGTTGACCATGAGGCCGACCAGCAGGTCCGCGCCCTGCACCGATTCATCGCGCAGCTGGAGCCGCTCAACCGCGCGCTGCTGTTGCTGTACCTGGAAGACCAGAGCTATCGCGAGATCGCCGAGATCCTGGGCATCAGCGAGACCAACGTGGCCACCAAGCTCAGTCGCCTCAAGCAGCGCATCCGCAGCGAAATCTGACCCGACCCGCACGACACATGGAAACGATCATGGAACTCGACGAAATGAAATCCACCTGGCAGGCATTGGACCGCAGGCTGCAGCAAAGCAATGCGATCCAGCTGCAGCTGTTAAGGGACGGTAAGTTGAAACAAGTGCGCTCCAGCCTGCGTCCGCTGTTTTGGGGGCAACTGCTGCAAATCGGCTTCGGCGCGATGTTCGTGCTGCTGGCCGGCTCGTTCTGGCCGGAACAACTCCACGCACCGCTGCTGCTGGCGTCCGGCTTGATCCTGCACCTGTATGGCCTGGCCTGCATCATCACCGCTGGTGTGACTATTGGAAGGATTGTCCAGATCAATTCTGATTACTCCGCCCCGGTAGTGCAGCTGCAGAAGCGGCTTGCACAGGTGCGTCGCACGTACGTCCTGGGCGGCTGGGTGGTAGGCCTGCCGTGGACCCTGCTCTGGATTCCCCTGCTGGCGATACTGCTCGGCCAGGCGGGGGTGGATCTATGGGTCTATGCGCCGCTGTGGGTATTGTCTTGCATCGCTGTCGGAGCGGTGTTGCTGCTGATGACCTGGTGGTTCTACCGCTGGTCGCGCCACCCGAGCCGAGCGCGAATGGCGCAATCCATGGACAGCATGGCGACCGGAAGCAGCCTGCGCAGGGCCGGGAAGCTTGTCGACGACATCCTGCGCTTCGAACGGGAGTGATTCAGTTCATGCAAAGCATGCTGGCGGCCAGGGGGCGTTTGGCCCGAGCAGGCCCGGCGTGCGATCCTGCCATCCCCGCCTTTTGCCACGCCTGATACGGAATGCCTCCGCCCATGCCCATCCTTGAATTCGAGCTGGATCGCGATCATGTCGAACTCAACCAGCTGCTCAAGCTGGTGGGCATCTGCGACAGCGGCGGTGCCGGCAAGGCGCTGGTGGCCAGCGGCTCGGTGACGGTGGATGGCGTCACCGAGCTGCGCAAGACCTGCAAGGTCCGGGCCGGAAGCCAGGTCATGGTGGATGACATCGAGATCCACGTGGTGCAGGCCACACCGTAGCCAGGCGACACCATCCGGCATCGGCAGGATCACGGCGAGCAGAGCGCAGCAAGCCACGCTTCGCCCACTCGTCCATAATCCTTCCCAGGGTCGCAGGGATTCCGCACAGGTGGGTCCGGCCCGGCATGTTCCCTTCGCAAGGACGTCAGCCATGAGCTACTTTGCAATCGCCCTGGGCATCCTGCTGGCCATCGCGCTCTGGGCCGTGCTTGCCTTCAACCGCCTGGTGCGGCTGCGCAATCAGGTACTCACCGCCTGGGCCGACGTGGACGTGCAGCTGATCCGCCGCCACGACCTGGTGCCGTCGCTGGTGACGGCCGTGCAGGCCTATGCCGGCCATGAGCAGGCCGTGCTGACCACGGTGACCGAACTTCGCGCGCAGGCCATGCAGGCGCAGGCCCCGGCCACCCTGGGCAGCATCGAGTCCAAGCTGGAGGCGGGCATCGGCCGCCTGCTTGCGCTGCGCGAGGCCTATCCGGACCTCAAGGCCAGTGAGAACTTCGCCCAGCTGCAGCGCGACCTGGTCAACGTGGAGGAACAGCTGCAGTACGCCCGCCGTTTCTACAACGGTGCGGTGCGCGAACTCAACGATGGCGTGCAGCGCATGCCCGACCTGCTGGTAGCGCGCAGTTTCGGCTTCGGTGAAGCGGAGTTTTTCCAGGCCGATGAGGCCGAGCGCGCCGCAGTGAAAGTGGAGATGGAACGATGAAACGCATCCTGCTTGCGCTGTACTGCCTGTTCGCGTTCGCATCGCTGCAGGCCCAGGAACGCATCCTGTCCTACGACAGCAACGTGGCCATAAATTCCGACGGCAGCCTGGACGTCACCGAGCGCATCAGCGTGCGCGCTGAAGGCAATGCCATCCGGCGCGGCATCTATCGCGACTTCCCCACCCGCTACAGGGACCGCGCGGGCAACCGCGTGGTGGTCGGCCTGCAGGTGATCGAAGTGCTGCGCGACGGATCTCCGGAACCCTGGTTCACCGAACGCAGGCCCAACGGCATCCGCATCAACACCGGCAACGATGACCTGCTGCCCACGCCTGCGCAGTTCACCTACACCCTGCGCTATCGCACCACCCGCCAGGTCGGTTTCTTCGACTCGCACGACGAGTTGTACTGGAACGCAATCGGCACCGGCTGGGATTTTCCGGTTGAAAGCGGCAGCGTAAAGGCACGCCTGCCGCAGGCGGTGCCCGCAGACCGGATGAAGGCCGAAGGCTATACCGGTGCGCAGGGCGAACAACGCCAGGACTACGAAGCGCGCATCACTGGACCCGGCACGGCGCGCTGGCTGCTGACCCGGCCGCTTGCCCCGCGCGAGGGCTTCACCATCGTGCTTGGCTTCCCGAAGGGCCTGGTTGCCGCACCCAGCACGATGCAGCGCTGGATGTGGCTGCTGCAGGACAACCGCGGCGTGCTGATCGCACTTGCCGGGCTGGTGGCGCTGCTGCTGTTCTGCACCCGTCGCTGGTATCGCGTGGGCCGTGACCCGCGGCCGGGCGTCATCATCACCCGCTATGACCCACCGCCGGGCTACACGCCTGCCGGGCTGCGCTACATGCAGTGCATGCGCTACGACACGCGCTGTTTCTCGTCCGACCTGCTGTCCATGGCGGTGGCGGGCAACCTGCGCATCCACCGCGAAAAGGCCCTGTTGAAGGACGCGTGGACGCTGGAGCAGACGGCCAGCCCCGCGCCGGCCAGTCCGGAGCAGCAGGCGCTGCTGGCAAAATTGTTCCCCGACGCTTCGCGCACCCTGGAGCTGAAGAATACCAACGCGGCTGCCGTATCTGGAGCGCAACTGGCCCATTCCGGGCTGCTGGAGAAGCGCTTCAAGCCTGCGCTGTTCAAGCGCAACGGCGGCAGCGCCGGCATTGCGCTGCTGATCGTTGCAGTGAGTGCAGCGCTGGCGTTCCTTTTCGGCGGTGGCGCCGGCGTGCCGCTGATCGTAGGCCTCGTGCTGGCAATGGGAGTGATCGTGGTCACGTTCGCGTTCCTGCTGCAGGCCCCTACGCCGGAGGGACGCAAGCTGCTGGACGAAATTGAGGGCCTGAAGCGCTACCTCAGCGTGGCCGAGCGGGATGAACTGAAGCGCTTGGCGGGGCCCGACGCGCCGCCACCGCTGGACGCCGGACGCTACGAGATGCTGCTGCCGTATGCCGTCGCGCTGGAAGTGGAGGATGCCTGGACCAAGAAGTTCACCGTGGCCGCGGGTGCCGCAGCGGTAG
>JAJAZJ010000246.1 GCA_026785795.1 Pseudoxanthomonas sp. | reverse complement strand
GTATAGCTCTCGAAACCGGTGAGGCCCACCGACTGCCGGGTGTCGCCCGCGGTGAACTCCAGCGGCAGCACGCCCATCCCCACCAGGTTGGAGCGGTGGATCCGCTCGAAGCTCTCGGCCATCACCGCGCGCACGCCGAGGAGCACGGTGCCCTTGGCGGCCCAGTCGCGCGACGAGCCGGTGCCGTACTCCTTGCCGGCGAATACCACCAGCGGCACGCGGTCCTGCCGGTATTTCATGGCCGCGTCGTAGATCGGCATCTTCTGGCCGGCGCTGTCGCCACTGCCGAAATACAGCGTATTCCCGCCTTCCTCACCGCCCATCATCAGGTTCCTGATGCGGATGTTGGCGAAGGTGCCGCGCACCATCACGTCGTCGTTGCCGCGGCGTGAACCGTAGCTGTTGAAGTCGGCTGGCTGCACCCCACGCTGCTGCAGGAAAAGTCCGGCCGGCGAATCCGGCTTGATGTTTCCGGCCGGCGATATGTGGTCCGTGGTGATGGAGTCGCCGAACAGCCCCAATGCGCGCGCACCGCGAATGTCCTCGATGTGCCCGACTTGCATGGTCATGCCGTCGAAGTAGGGCGGATTCTTGATGTAGGTGGAATCGGCATCCCACGCGTACAGCTCGCCGTCGGGCGATTCGATCTGGTTCCAGCGGCTGTCACCCTTGAACACATCGGCGTAGTTCTGCTTGAACAGCTCCGGGCCCAGGGTGCGCGCGATGGTGTCGCCGATTTCCTTGTTGCTGGGCCAGATATCGCGCAGGTAAACCGGCTCGCCGTCGCTGCCGTTGCCCAGCGGCTCGCTGGTCAGGTCCAGGTCCACGGTGCCGGCGATCGCATAGGCCACGACCAGCGGTGGGGAGGCCAGGTAGTTCATCTTCACTTCGGCATGAATGCGGCCTTCGAAGTTGCGGTTGCCGGACAGCACCGCGGCCACCGCCAGGTCGTTCTCGGCGATCCCCCTGGACACCGCTTCGGGAAGCGGACCGGAGTTGCCGATGCACGTGGTGCAACCGTAGCCAACCAGATAGAAGCCCAGCTTTTCCAGCTCGGCCAGCAGTCCGGCCCGCTTCAGGTAATCAGTCACGACCAGTGAACCCGGCCCGAGCGAAGTTTTCACCCAGGGCGCCGCCTTCAGGCCCCTGGCCGCTGCGTTACGGGCCAGCAGACCTGCGCCGATCATTACTGCGGGGTTGGAAGTGTTGGTGCACGAGGTGATCGCCGCGATCACCACTGAACCGTCGCTCAGCCGCGCGTCCTGGTCCTGGATGCGGATGTTGGCGTACGGCTTGGCCGCCAGCAGTTCTGCCTGTGGTTGCTGTCCGCCTTCTTCGACAAAGTCGGATACGGCGCTGCCCAGGCGTGCCGAGCGGGGCCGCGTCATATCGCAAACGTTGGTCTGGAAATTGACCTTCATGTCGCTGAGCAGCACGCGATCCTGTGGGCGTTTCGGGCCCGCGAGCGAAGGTTTTACCTCAGCCATGTCCAGGTGCAGGGTCGACGAGTAGGTGGCTTCCGCCTGGCCTGGCTCGTGCCACAGGCCCTGCGCCCTGGTATAGGCCTCGACCAGTGCGATCTGCGCTTCGTCGCGACCGGACAGGCGAAGGTAGGTCACGGATTCTGCATCTACCGGGAAGATTCCGCAGGTGGCGCCGTATTCCGGGGCCATGTTGCTGATGGTGGCGCGGTCGGCCAGCGGCAGGTGCTGCAGCCCATCGCCGTAGAATTCGACGAACTTGCCCACCACCCCGGCCTTGCGCAGCATCTGGGTGACGGTCAGGACCAGATCGGTGGCGGTAGCGCCTTCGGGCATGCGGCCGGTCAGCTTGAAGCCAACCACCTGGGGGATCAGCATTGACGAGGGCTGGCCCAGCATGGCGGCCTCGGCCTCGATCCCGCCGACGCCCCAGCCCAGTACGCCGAGGCCGTTGATCATGGTGGTGTGCGAGTCGGTGCCGAACACCGTATCGGGGAACGCCAGCAGGGTGCCGTCCACCTCGCGCTCCATGACTACCCGCGCCAGGTTTTCCAGGTTCACCTGGTGCACGATGCCGGTGTTGGGCGGCACCACCTTGAAGTTCTGGAACGACTTCTGGCCCCAGCGCAGGAAGCCGTAACGCTCGTTATTGCGTTCAAACTCGATTTTCCCGTTGAGGTCCAGCGCGTCCGCGCGCCCGAACACGTCCACCTGCACCGAATGGTCGATCACCAGTTCTGACGGGATCAGCGGATTGATCTGACTGGCCTTGCCGCCCAGCTTTGCCACTGCGTCGCGCATGGCCGCCAGGTCCACCACGCAGGGAACACCGGTGAAGTCCTGCAACAGCACGCGGGCAGGCATAAAGGCGATTTCCTGGTCCGGTTCGCTGGCTGGGTCCCACTTCGCCACCGCCTCGATATGGTCCTTGCCCACGGTCATCCCGCCGTCCTCATGGCGCAGCAGGTTCTCCAGCAGGATCTTCATCGCGTAGGGCAGTCGGGTGATGTCGAAATGCTGCCCCAGGGCAGGCAGGCTGTAGTAGATGTAGGACTTGCCGTTGACCTGCAGGGAGGTGCGGGTAGCGAAGGAATCACTCATTGGGAGGCTCCTGAAGCGGGGGATGGGGCGCAGGCACGTGCCGATGGCACCGCCAGACGCGGGACCGGGCTGCCCTGGAGTGGCGAGAACCGGATCTGCCGCGATTATCGCCAAATCCGGGGTCGAGCATGCGATGACCGCTCCTTTCGCGGCTTGGCCTGGTTGGTATGCGTGCTTGAGTATGCATTAACGGGTACGTATAATCACCCCATACTCAAGGAGCCAGCCCATGGAAGCGACCGTTGCCGAGCGTGGCCAGATCACCCTGCCCAAGGCCGTGCGTGATGCACTGGGCCTGACCAAGGGCACCACCCTGAAGGTCGAGCTGGATGGGGCGCGCATCATCCTGCGCAAGGACGTCAATGACGCGATTTCACGCGCCCGCGGGCGCTTCAAACTGCCCGCGGGCACCAGCACCGACGACGTGATGCGTGAATTGCGGGGACGCGCACCGGGCGATCCGGTCGAAGACTGATGATTGCGATCGATTCCTCGATACTTATCGATCTGCTTGGCGAAGACCCCTCCATGGCCGACGCCGCCGAAGGCTGTGTGCGCGAAGCACTGGCGCGTGGCCCCGTCGTGCTCTGCGACGTGGTGGTCAGCGAGATCACCGCCGGCTTGGGCCGCGGCGCGGAAATCATGGACGTGGTCGAGGAAATGGGCATGAAATATGTCCCTGTCGAACGACGCTCGGCTATTCGTGCTGGTGAAATGCAGCGCCGCTACAGCGAGCGCCGGCGCAGCGCCGGGTTAACCGGTCTATCGCCGCGCACCGTACCAGATTTCATCGTAGGGGCGCACGCATTGCTTCAGTGCAGTGCGCTTATTACCCGCGACGCCGGTTTTTTCCGGGACTATTTCAAGGGTTTGAAAGTCATCACGCCCAAGCACCCATAGCCGCCAGCCCGAACCTCGCCCACACTACGGAGCCCCATGCTGCATGCCTACCGCCAACACCTTTCCGAACGCGCCGCAGTGGGCATCCCGCCGCTGCCGCTGAGCGCCTAGCAGACCGGCGAGGTGATTGAGCTGCTGAAGGCCCCGCCTGCCGGTGAGGAGGCCCTGCTGCTTGACCTGCTTACCCATCGGGTGCCGGCCGGCGTGGACGACGCTGCCATGGTCAAGGCCTCTTACCTGGCCGCTGTGGCTTTCGGCACCGAATCCTGCGCGCTGATCAGTCGCGCGCACGCTACCGAACTGCTGGGCACCATGCTGGGCGGATACAACATCCATCCGTTGGTGGAGCTGCTGCATGACGCGTCGCTTGGCGCGGTGGCCGCCGAGGCGCTGAAAAAGACCCTGCTTATGTTCGACGCATTCCACGACGTGAAGGACAAGGCAGATGCGGGCAATGCCCACGCGCAGGGCGTGATCAGGAGCTGGGCCGATGCCGAATGGTTCACCAGCCGCCCCGAAGTGCCGCACAGCCTGACCGTCACCGTGTTCAAGG
>JAJAZJ010000245.1 GCA_026785795.1 Pseudoxanthomonas sp. | reverse complement strand
GGCGTGAAGGCCCAGGTCGCTGACGGTGAAGAACGCGGTTTCCATGGCGTCATCGAAACTGCCGGAGCGTTTCATCACCGCGAAGTACAGGCCGGGCTCCTGCAGTTCGGTGATGTCCTGGATAGGCAGATAGGTCACTGCACGCTGGTTGGGCTTGCCGCCCAGCAGGAAGCGGTTGACGTACACCGGTTCAGCCAGTTCCCCCAGCGGAACGCTGCCGTCGTAAGTGCGGTTGAGATCCCAGCTGCTGCGCCGTCCGCCGCGCTGGTACTCGGAAAAGAACTTGGGCAGCTTGGCCTCGGGAACGCGCAGGAACTCGACGTCCACTTCCTTGACGTTGACCGAGACCACCGGCAGCCCACGACTATCGCGCGCCGGCAATACGCTGCCCTGCGATGCGAAGCCCACGGCCGGCTCCAGCTGGCCGGTGTGGACCTTTTGTTTCTGCTCCTTGGCGATGCGGCTGCCGTCGGCAGCCAGCAGCCCGGGGCGCAGCATCACCTCGTAGTCATTGGCCGCTGCAACATAGGGGAAACGCAGGATGCTGCCCTTTTCATCCAGCACCCAGCTACCCTTGACCGCAGCGCCTTTGCTATCGCTAACGGCGAGCAGTGCGTCGAAATCCTGCGAACCCACCAGCGGGCGGCTGAACTCCAGGGCGATGGACAGATCACCATCATCCTGGTCCGGAAAGGCGCTTACCAGCGCGAATCCTTCGATGGCCTGCTTCTGCGCCTGCACCGGTTCGCCGCTGAGGGCTGGCAGCTGGCCGGTTTCATTGCGCCTGCAGCCCGCCAGTGCCACCAGCAGCAGCGCGCAAACCCAGAGCGAGTGGCGCACGGCCTGTTTGCCCTTCGACCCCGACCCCATGTGCGTTTCCCTGCCCCGTTGGTTTGGGCAGTATAGAGCGTAGTTCGGGCAAGTTTGGGGCTGGCGGCACCCGCATGGCGGATGCCTTGTGCCTTAGCCCTGCGGCTGGATGCCTTCGACCGGCAGCGGCGAATCCAGCGGACCCTCATCCTGGTCCAGCGAGTCGTCCAGGCGCTCCACGGCCTGCAGGGTTTCGTCCGGGGCCAGCTTGATCAGGGTTACGCCCTGCGTGTTGCGGCCCACCTGCGATATTTCGGATGCACGCGTGCGCACCAGGGTACCGCCGTCGGAAATCAGCAGCACCTCATGCTGGTCCGAAAGCTGGATGGCGCCGACCAGTTGGCCGTTGCGCGCGGAGGTCTGCAGGGCAATCACGCCCTGGGTGCCGCGACCCTTGCGCGGGTAGTCCTCCACTGGCGTGCGCTTGCCGTAGCCGCGTTCGCTGGCGGTGAGGATATCGCCGTCGCCTTCAACCACGATCAGGCTGCGCACCTGCTCGCCCTTGGCCAGGCGGATACCGCGCACGCCGGTCGTATTACGCCCGGTGCTGCGTACTTCCTTCTCGGCGAAACGCACCGCCTTGCCGTTGGAGGCAAACAGCATCACGTCGCGGCTGCCGTCGGTCATGGCCACGCCGACCAGCGCATCGCCTTCGTCCAGGTTGATCGCAATCTTGCCGCGCGACAGGCGGTAGGCGAACTCGGTAAGCGGTGTCTTCTTGACCGTGCCGTCCTGGGTGGCGAACAGCACGTACTGGCCCTCGCCGTACTCGCGCACCGGCAGTACCGCCTGCACCCGCTCGCCCGGTTCAAGCGGGATCCAGTTGATGATCGGGCGGCCACGCGCGTTGGAGCCGGCTTCGGGCAGCTGGTACACCGACAGCCAGAACACGCGCCCGCTGCTGGTGAAGGTCAACAGGGTGTCGTGGGTGTTGACCAGCCACAGCTGGTCGATGAAATCCTCTTCCTTGGTCGAGACCGCGCTGCGCCCACGCCCGCCGCGGCGCTGCGCGCGATAGGCGCTGGCCGGCTGGCGCTTGGCGTAACCGGCATGCGACAGGGTGACGACCACGTCTTCGGGCTCGATCAGGTCCAGGATATCCAGGTCCTCCTCGCTGTGGCGGATTTCGCTGCGGCGTGCATCGCCGAACTCCTCCTTGATGTTCAGCAGTTCGGTGTGAATGACCTCAAGCAGCACGTCCGGGTTTTCCAGGATGCGGATCAGGCCGGCGATGGCCTGCAGCAGCTCCTTGTATTCCTCGGTCAGCTTTTCCTGCTCAAGCCCGGTCAGGCGGTTCAGGCGCATTTCCAGGATCTGGGTGGCCTGCATCTCGGTCAGCTGGTAGGCGCCGTCTAGGAAGCCGACGCCGGCGGGCAGGTCTTCCGGGCGCGAGGTGTCGGCGCCGGTGGCCGCCAGCAGCGCGCCCACCAGCCCTGGTTCCCAGGTCTTGGCCAACATGCGCTCACGGGCTTCGCCCGGGTTGGCCGAAGTCTTGATCAGCTCGATCATCTCGTCGATATTGGCCAGCGCGACGGTCAGGCCTTCAAGGATATGCGCACGGGCACGGGCCTTGCGCAGCTCGAAAATGGTGCGGCGGGTCACTACTTCGCGGCGGTGGCGCACGAAGGCTTCCAGCATCTGCTTCAGGTTGAGCGTCTGCGGGCGGCCGTCGACCAGCGCCACCATGTTGATGCCAAACACCGACTCCATCTGGGTCTGCTGGTACAGGTTGTTGAGCACCACGTCGGCCGAATCGCCGCGCTTGACCTCCATGTAGATGCGCATGCCGTCCTTGTCGGACTCGTCGCGCAGCTCGCTCAGGCCTTCCAGCTTCTTTTCCTTGACCAGCTCGGCGATCTTCTCGATCAACCGCGCCTTGTTCACCTGGTACGGGATCTCGGTGACGATGATCGACTCGCGGCCGGTGTCTTCGTTGACCTCGATGGTCGCCCGGGCGCGCATGCGTACCCGGCCGCGCCCGGTGCGGTAGCCGGCCACGATGCCGCTGGTGCCGTTGATGATGCCGGCGGTGGGGAAATCGGGCCCCGGGATGTACTGCATCAGGCCGTCGACGTCGATTTGCGGGTCGTTGATCAGTGCGATCAGGCCATTGATGACTTCAGTGAGGTTATGCGGCGGGATGTTGGTGGCCATGCCCACCGCGATACCAGCGGAGCCGTTGACCAGCAGGTTGGGGAACCGGGTCGGCATGACCGTGGGTTCGTATTCCTTCTCGTCGTAGTTCAGCTGGAAGTCGACGGTTTCCTTGTCGATGTCGGCCATCAGCTGGTCGGTGATGCGCGCCATGCGCGCTTCGGTGTAACGCATCGCAGCGGCCGAATCGCCGTCGACAGAACCGAAGTTGCCCTGCCCGTCCACCAGCAGATAGCGCAGAGAGAATGGCTGGGCCATGCGCACCAGCGTGTCGTAGACCGACTGGTCGCCGTGCGGATGGTATTTACCGATTACGTCACCGACGATGCGGGCCGACTTGAAGTGAGCCTTGTTGCTGTGCGCCCCCAGTTCGTTCATCGCGAACAGGACCCGGCGGTGGACAGGTTTCAGGCCATCACGGACGTCGGGAAGGGCGCGCCCCACGATCACGCTCATGGCGTAATCCAGGTAGCTGCGGCGCATCTCGTCTTCGATGTTGACCGGGATGATTTCCTTGGCGAGTTCTGCCATTCGGGTTCCGTATTCTGGTTATTGATTCGGCCAAAGCCCGGGCTGCAAAAGCAGGTTCGGCGGGCCGGAAATCGGTGGGATTTTCAACCCTCGAATCATACCACGGATGGCAACCCCGAGGGACGCTTTCGACCCTGCGGAAACAGGCACTTGCGGCCTGTTTGCACGCCCCGCATCCCGCGATTTCTCAGCTGCCGAATGCGGCCCGCATGGACTCGGGCGAGGGCCGCTGGATCACCCCCCTTTCGGTCACGATGGCATCGATCAAATCGCCCGGGGTCACGTCGAAAACCGGGTTCCAGGCATCGATGCCTTCGGCCACGACGCGGACGCCGCCTATACCCAGCATTTCTGCCGGGTCCCGTTCCTCGATCTCGATCAGCTCACCGCTGGGCATCTGCATGTCTACGGTCGATGCAGGCGCCACCACCATGAACTTCACCCCATGGTGGCGCGCGGCAATGGCCAACTGGTAGGTGCCTATCTTGTTGGCGGTGTCGCCGTTGGCGCAGATACGGTCGGCGCCCACGATTACCCACTGTACCGCACCGGTTTTCATCAGGTGTGCAGCGGCCGAGTCGGCGATGAGCGTAGCGTCGATGCCATCTTGCTGCAGTTCCCAGGCGGTCAGCCGCGCACCCTGCTGCCAAGGCCGGGTTTCACCGGCAAATATCCGGTCGATGCGGTGCTGCGCCACCCCGGCACGGATCACCCCCAACGCAGTGCCGAATCCAGCCGTTGCCAGGGAGCCGGTATTGCAATGGGTCAGGACGCCACTGCCCGGCGCGATCAACGCAGCGCCCAGCGCACCCATATGGCGATTCGCGGCCAGGTCCTCCACCGCAATGGCATCGGCTTCTGCTTCGAGCACGCGCCGCCAGTCTGCCCCCCCCTGCTGCAGCACCCGGCGCATGCGCGCAAGCGCCCAGGCCAGGTTGACCGCGGTGGGCCGCGACGCGTTCAGGCGTTGAAGTGCAGGCTCAAGCTTCAGTGCCGCCTCTGCGCCATTCCGGGCATCCATCTTGCGCGCGGCCAATACCACTCCCCAGGCCGCCGCAATGCCAATGGCAGGTGCACCGCGAACCGCCAGCGAGTGGATTGCGCTGGCCACGTCGTCACTGCTGGTACAAGTCAGGTACTCCACGCGAAAAGGGAGCACGCGCTGGTCCAGCAATTCCAGCACCTCGCCAGTCCAGTGGATGGGGCGGACATGGTCGTAACGCGCGTAGTCGATTTCGATGGCCATGGTCGAAGTTTAACCGGCCAACGCAGGCAAGTTGCCGCGAAGTCGGTGGGAGCGCCCCACGGGCGCGCGCTCTTGCGCTTGATCCGGATGGCCTGGGAAGCGCTCGCGCCCATGGGGCGCTCCTGCAGGGCTGGTTGCGGTCAGGCGTGGGCGAAATCGAAGGGCAGCACGTCGGCGATGCGGTCGGTGCCCAGCATGGCCATCAGCAGGCGATCCACGCCAAGGGCCACGCCAGCACAGGCAGGCAAGCCTTGCGCCATCGCAGCAAGCAGCCGCTCGTCCACGGCGGGCAGATGGGCAATGCGCCCCTCTCGCGTGACCAGATCACGCTGGAAACGCGCGCGCTGTTCAATCGGATCCAGCAATTCGTGGTAGCCGTTGGCAATTTCGTGTTGGCCCAGGTACAGCTCGAAGCGCTCCGCGACGGGAGGCTGACCGGGACGGATCCTGGCAAGCGCGCACTGCGTGGCCGGCCAATCCAGGACCACGGTGATCCGGTCCGGCGGGAAGTGCGGCTGCAGGCGGTGAGTGATCAGCAGGTCCAGCCAGTCGTCGCGCTCCAGACCATCGCCGTCCAGGCTCAGCTCACCCAGCGCAGAACGCAGTGCCTCCTCGCTGGCCTCGAACGGATCGAAGCCCAGACCGGACTGGAACAGTTCGCGGTAGCTGAGCGACACCACATCCGCCTGCTTGCGAATCAGGCCCAGCGCACGCTGTACCAGCTCCACGGCTTCCTCGGCCAGGCGCAGGTGGTCCCAGCCGACCCGATACCATTCCAGCAGGGTGAACTCCGGGTTGTGGCGGCCGCCGGCCTCGCCGTTGCGGAATACGCGCCCCAGCTCATAGCAGTCGCCCACGCCCGCCGCCAGCAGCCGCTTGAGCGGGTACTCAGGTGACGTGCGCAGCCAGCGCATGCGCGTGCCGGCATCGGCATGGCCGCTGAAGACTGTGGTGAAGCTTTCGATGTTGGGCTCGGTGTTGCCGGCCTGGGAAAGAATCGGCGTCTCTACTTCCAGTACGTCGCGCTCGGCGAAATACAGGCGGAACAGCGCGTTCACTGCCGCACGCAGGCGCAGGGCGTCCAACGGCGCGTTCATCGCGACGTCCAGCCCGTGTAGGAGCGGCGCCAGCCGCGATGGGGCTCTACTGGCAACGCTTCATCGCGGCTTACGCCGCTCCTACAGTGCTGCTGGCGCGGAAGGCTCACGTGTGTTTGCCCAAAAAATCGAGCAGGTGCGGCTCATCCCAGATTTCGATGCCGAGTTGCTGGGCCTTGGCCAGCTTGGAGCCCGCGGCTTCGCCTGCGACCAGCAGATGGGTTTTCTTTGACACGCTGCCCGCAAGCTTGGCACCCAGTGCTTCAAGCTTCGCACCGGCTTCATCACGGCTCATCGAGGCCAGGCCACCGGTAAGGACGACGGTCTTTCCTTCCAGTGGGCCAGAGGACTTGTGCTCTGACCCCGGCAAGCCTTATAACAGACTGTCGAGAGAATCTTGTGATTTCGTCGCCAAGACTTCGTTCAAGCCGAGCCAATCTGCAAGGGATTCTGCAACCAGTTTCGGAACCCCAGCCTCGGCAATCGAATTCGGTTCGCGATTCCGGAGCTCATGGATCGAACCAAAGTAGGCTGCTATCTGCTCGGAGCGAGCTTTCGTGACCTTTGGAATATCGAAACCGACCAGTAGCG
>JAJAZJ010000244.1 GCA_026785795.1 Pseudoxanthomonas sp. | reverse complement strand
GGTAAACAGGTTCGCCGCTGAACTGCAGGTGCGGGCACAGGCCGGTGGTGTTCTGCCCCGGGTACAGCGACACATCGTCGGGTGGGCGATTCAGATCCACCACATAGCGCGAGTACGCCGGCACGATGATCGAAGCGCCCAGACCGCGCGCGAAGTCGTAGAGTCTGGCGACATGCCAGTCGGTGTCCGGCACGCGAAGCGCGGAATCAGTGAGGATTGAGGCGATATCGTCAGCAACAGCGGTGCCGTCATGCGGCAGGCTGACCAGCAGCGGAGCAGTGCCGCGATGCAGGGTGAAGGTGTCCATGGGGCGTCATGCTACCGGAGCGGCGGAAGCGTTTCCCTTCTTGTAGGAGCGCCCCCTGGGCGCGATGCTTCTGCCGTAGTCCTGCATCATGCGGAAAAACGTCGCGTTCAGGGGGCGCTCCTGCGGAAGCGGGTCAGCGCATCAGGACTATTTCCTCGGCTGATGTGGGATGGATCGCCATCGTGTCGTCCAATTCCTGCTTGGTGATGCCTTTCTTCAGGGCCACGGCGAAGCCCTGCAGGATTTCATCCACTGACTCGCCCAGCAGGTGGATGCCCACCACCCGCTCCTCCTCACCCACGCAGACCAGCTTGAACAGGCTGCGCTGGGGAGAGTCGGCCAGGGCATGCAGCATGGGCCGGAAGTGCGAACGGTAGACCCTGACCGGCTCACCGTACTGCGCGCGCGCCTGGGTCTCGCCCATGCCGACCATCCCGACCGGCGGATGCGAGAACACCACGGTGGCGATATCGGAATAATCCAGCTTCGCCTCGGGCTGGCCGCCAAACAGCCGATCCATCAGGCGCCTGGCCGCTGCGATGGCTACAGGAGTCAACGCCAGTCGGCTGCTGACGTCACCGACCGCATGCACGCCGGCCAGCCCGGTGTCCTGGAACTCATCCACCACCACGTGGCCCGCCTGGTCGACGGCCACGCCCACCGACTCCAGCCCCAGCCCGCGGCTGTTGGGGCTGCGGCCAGTGGCGAAGATCACGCTGTCGAACGGCGCGCTGGACGTGCCGTCTGCGTCCAGCAGGCGCGCCTGCTCTTCGCCCACGCGCTCCACGGCCGCCGTGCGATGGCTGAAGTGGCAGTGGATGCCATGCTGGTGCAGGTTTTCAGCCAGCTCGGCGGTCAATTCCTCGTCAAAGGACTCCAGCAGGCGCTGGCCGCGCACGAACAGCTCCACCCGGCTGCCCAGCGACTGCAGCAAGCCGGCCAGCTCCACCGCGACATAGCCGCCGCCGACCAGCGCCACGCGCGGCGGTGCGGCGCGCAGCAGGAAGAAATCATCGGACACCAGGCCCAGCTCCGCGCCGGGAATATCCGGCCGCCGTGGCGATCCGCCGGTTGCCAGCAGCAGGTGCGCGCCCGACACACGCAGGCCCTGGCTGGTCTGCACCGTGTGCCCGTCAAGCAGCTCGCCACGAAACGGCAGATGCACGATGCCAGCCTGGTCAAGGCGCCTGCGGTAGCTGTCATGGATGCCCGCGATGTAGCGCTGCCGATGGACTACGAATTCCTGCCAGTCCAGCACCGGGGCGGCCAGGTTGAAACCCATCTGCGATGCCAGGGCCGAGCGCTGCGCCATTTCGGCGGCCAGCCACATCGCCTTCTTCGGCACGCAGCCCGCGTTGACGCAGGTGCCGCCGAATTCCGCAGGTTCCAGCAGCGCGACACGTGCGCCATGCGCCGCTGCGCGGAATGCACCGGCCAGGCCACCCGACCCGCCCCCCAGGACCACCAGATCGTATTCGTACTTCGTGCTCATAGAAAACGCTCCATGCGGTAAGGCTGCGGGTCGATTGCGGTCGGCGCGCCGGTGATCAGGTCAGCCATCAGCTGGCCGCTGGCTGCGCTCATGCTTATGCCCAGCATGCCGTGGCCGGTGGCCAGCCAGATGTGTTCATGGCCCGGTGCGCGCCCCAGGATGGGCAGGTCGTCCCAGGTCATCGGCCGCCAGCCGTACCAGCGCTCCTGCACGGTGGCGCCCACCGGCTGGTGCAGGTATTCGGCCGCGCCGGTTTCCAGGGCCGCCAGTCGCCGCGGATTCAGGGTCTGGTCGTATCCGGAAAACTCCATGGTGCTGCCCAGGCGGAAACCGCTGTCCCATGCGGTCACACACACCGATCGTTCCTTGAGCACCATGGCCTTGCGCGGCACCAGCGCGGGTCGTGTGTAGGTGATGGAATAGCCCTTGCCGGGCTGGATGGGTAGCCGCAGGCCCAGCGCGCGAGTGAAGGCCGGCGACCAGGCGCCCAGCGCCAGCACCACTTCCGCAGCCGTTCTTTCGCCGCGGCTGGTAGCCACGCTGACGCGCGTGCCGCGCATCTCGAGCGCCGTGGCGCTGCAGCCTTCCTCGATCACGCCGCCGAGCTGGCGCAGCGCGCGCGCCAGCCCGGACACGTAGCGATCAGGGCGAAGGCGCGCATCACCGGGGTAGCGCACCACCCCCGCCACGCCCGGCTTCAGCGCAGGCTCGCTGCGCAGGTAGTCCATGCCGCCAATGATTTCGCTTTCGATCCCGTACTCGCGCAGCACCTCGCACTGGATCGCGTAGTGGTCGAAATTGGACTGTTGCCGGAACACGTAGTCC
>JAJAZJ010000243.1 GCA_026785795.1 Pseudoxanthomonas sp. | reverse complement strand
TGCCTTGCGCGACAGCACGCTCAAGACCGCGCGCGCCTGGGCGATCAAGGGCATGGCGATGCAGTTGCGGGGCTAGCGGAGCGGGGTTTGGGCCGAAAAGGCCTGGCGGTGCTGGCTGGGCTGGGCGCAACGCTGCCGGCTGGCGCCGATGCAGGCGGCCGCCAAGACCATCCGCCGGCAGGTGTGGGGCATCTTGAACGCGATCGTGCTCGGCCTGCACAACGGCCCTGCCGAAAGCATGAACAGCCGGATCCAGCGCCTCAAGCACCGCGCCTGCGGCTGCCGGAACCGCGAGCGATTCCGGAATGCGATTTACTTCCACCTCGGTGGACTGAAGCTATAACCGGACGGAATCCAAGGGTACTAACCCATCTGATCCGGTGAAGCGCCATGAAAATTAAGTAGCCAACGCAGGCCGTTGGGCTGGGCGGGTTCAGCCTATCCAGCCTGCACCGTGAGCCTGCTGCTTCATCGTTGCCGCCAGCAGCGTGAACCGTGGGTCAGCTCTGCGTCGCTGCCCAATATTCTGGACCCATCTCTGTCCCGGCATATGGCGATGCGCTCCTGTCCGGTCGCCGCTAGGACGGGCGATATTTGCGTTGTGTCGGCACCCTGGAATCCCCGGTATGCGTGGCTTCATCGGTAGTGGGTATCCTGCAGACCTCCCCGTTGCTGTCATCCCCCCCATGTCCCGTTTGCCCCTGCTTCCCCTGACCGCCTGCCTCGCCAGTCTGCTGCTGGCCGCCTGCGCCAGCAGCCCACCCAAGGCGGCGCCCATGTTCGTCAACGAAGCCTTTGATGCCGACAACATCTACTCCCAGGCCTACGCCGTGGACACGGCCAAGATCTGCGAAGCCGCACGACGCGCGCTGCTGGGGCAGGGTTACGTGGTGACCCGCGCCACCGGCGACTACGTGGAGGCCACCAAGAATTTCCAGCCCGAGGCGGAAAGCCACGTGCAGCTGGACATGCGCGTGTCCTGCGTGCCGCAGGGCGATGGGCAGGCGCTGGTGTTCGTCAGCGGCGTGCAGGAGCGCTACAGCCTGAGGAAAAGCCCCACCTCGGCCAGCGTGGGCGTAGGCGGCCTGGGCTCGCTGTCGCTGCCGATCGGCAGCAGCGACGATTCGCTGGTGCGCGTGGCCAGCAACACGGTGCGCGATGCCGATTTCTACAAGCGCTTTTTCAACCGGGTGACTTTCTACTTGCCCAAGCAGCAGCCCACCCCTGCGCCAGTGCCCAAGCAGCCGGACTAGGCGGGCGACGTCGCCCTGGCCATGAGCAGGATTGCCAGCGTCATCCTGCGCCCGCCTTCGGGCGCAGGAGAGGGCCCACGGCCAGGTGCAGGTAAGGGTGCAGCGGCAATTACAATTACTCGCGGTCGATGGAGATGTCCACGTCCTTGGCCGTCGAGCTGACCAGGGCCACGCTGAAACTTTCGGTGCTGCCCGACTTCTTCAGCAGCACGTCCTCGCCATCGTCGATTTCCGCCTTGTAACCCTTGCTCAGCACGCTGCGGAACGCGTCGCGGGTGGCGCGGGCGATGGCGTTTTCACCCTGGTTGTTACTCACCGCGACCGGCACATCCAGCGGCGCCAGCCCGTCTTTCCACACCCGGAACAGCAGGGTGCGATCGGACTTGGACCACTCGTCGAACTGGATGCGCCACCTGTTGGAGGCGCGCGGCGCGCTCAGTTCCGGTTTCTCGACGCTGACCAGTGCCGTCTAGGCGGCCGTCGTCGGCTCCAAGGGCTGCGCAGTCTGGGCCCGTACGGCGCCGACGGAAGCGAGGGTAAGCGCTGCTGCGGCAGCGACGAGCCGGATCGTGTGCATGGATAAACCTTGCTTGGGTTTACGAAAGGAACTTCCACTCAAACTCTAGTTTTGGCCGCCGTCATTGGACCTGGGGCCTAGCAGCGCCGGCCGGTGCAGTCAGTCAATCCTGCATTGCGGCGCCTGCTCGCTTGAAGGCGTAGCGGTTGCGGAGCAGGGTGCTGCCGTCGTCACGGAGCTCTTCCTTCTGCAGCGTCAGCGCTTCAGACGACAGGGTGAGGGTGTGGCGGGCGGTGGGGCGGGCATCGGGCCGCTCCGGATCGGCGCACTCGAACACCACGCTGCGGCTGGCGGATGCCGGCCCGGCTTCCAGCAGGCTGCAGCGCTGCGGGGCATCAGCGCCGGATGTCCAGGCCAGCTTGTTGGCGACGAAATCGAAGTGCATGCGCTCGTACCAGTGCACGGTCTTGCCCGGACCGTCGTCGAACACGTAGTACAGCGTCAGTGCGTTCGGTCCGGCTGCGGCCACGTACAGCCGGGTGGGCAGGCTGACCATGCGCCCGGGCTGCTGGTAATCCTGGTACTGCAGGGTTCCCACCCACGCGCCCTGCACCGCGGCCAGGGCCGGATCCGGGGCAGGGTCGTACAGGGCATGGGCCGGCAAGTTCGGCAGCAGCAGCAGCAGGCAGGCAGTCAGCGTCAGGCGCATTGCAACAATCTCCGTGAATCAGGCGTTCAATCTACGGGAAACGTCCAGGGCTGGATGCGGCGAGCGCCCATGCAGGACAACCGGTGCGCTCACAGCTTGTGATCGTCCTCACTGCGCCGCTGCCCATACCAGAGGTCCAGGTGCTTGCGTGAGGTGAGCATGCTGCGCCGGTGCCAGAGCAGCGTCCACAGCAGGCGCAGGTGTTCGCCCAGGCCGTGTGTACGGAGTTTTCGTGGAGAGGTATGTACCGCTTCGCGCAGGATCACGAAGCGTCCGTGCCTGGCCAGCGCACGGCTGAGGGCGATGTCCTCGGCCGCATACAGGGTGGTGTCGAAGCCACCCACCGCGTCGAATGCGCTGCGCGTGCAGAAGATGAAACAGCCGGGCGCGATGCGGGTAAAGCGGAATATGTACACGAACAGCGCCATGCCCAGTCGCTCGTACCAGCGCAGCGGCCCCAGCAGGCGCGCCGCCGCGCCGCCGCCCGCCGCGCCATCCTGCAGCGCCGCCACCGCCGCGCCCAGCACCGCCGCGTCCACGTGCGTGTCGGCATCCACGAAGCACAGCCATTCGCCCTGTGCCGCGTCGGCGCCTGCATTGCGGGTCGCGGCGATGTGCCGGTGCTCCACGCCCACCGTCTGTGCACCGTGCGCGCGTGCGATGTGTGCGGTGTCGTCGCTGGAAGCGTCGTCCACCACGATGACTTCGAACGGCACCGGCAGGGTGCAGGCCGCCCGCTGCAGCGCCTGCAGGGTCGCGCCCAGCAGGCGGGCTTCATTGTGCGCTGGCAGGATAAAGGAGATCACGCGCCTATCGTGACACGCGCGGAAGGGCGGCTGGAAACGCGCGGCCGCTCGGCGAACGCTGGCAGTTGCGCGGGTTCAACCGGGTTTCGCGCCGCGGAAACGCAGGGTCAGACCCTTCAGGAAATTGCGCAGGATCTGGTCCCCGCACAGGCGGAAATGCTTGTGCCCGGCCTGGCGGAACAGGGCGGTCAGTTCGGGCTTGGTCAGCGGGAAACCGGCGGCCTGGAAGATCTCGTGCATGTCCACGTCCTTGAGCTGGAAGGCCACGCGCAGCTTCTTCAGGATCAGGTTGTTGGTGACGTGCGTATCCACGGGGCGCGGTGGCTGGCTTTCATCGCGGCCGCGGTAATAGACGACCAGCCCGTCAAGGAAATGCGCCAGCACCCGGTTACTGCAGGGCATGAAGCCGTCCTCGTCCTCCTTCTTCAGCAGCGCGGGCAGGTCGGACCTGTCCAGCGGAAAATGCGGATCGGCCAGCTGGATGATCTCCACCACCTTGGCGTCGCCCAGGTCCAGCATGTAGCGGATGCTGCGCAGTACATCGTTGTTGATCATCAGATGCCCCGGGTTGCGGTGCCGGCGATACAGTGGACATACAGTCTAGCGCCGACCGGGTCTGTACGAGCGTCACCTGAAGGTAATCCGCCCTGCATGCGGCTGGCTTCACTCACGCGCTATTGACCACTGGCGCTGCACACTCCCGCCACTCCGCATACAGTGCCTGCAACCATGAAGCCTGCGTCCCGCCTCGCCGTCCTGCCTGGGTGCCTGTTGTTGTTTGCCTACAACAGTGGCGG
>JAJAZJ010000242.1 GCA_026785795.1 Pseudoxanthomonas sp. | reverse complement strand
CGTTTTCCACCTTGCGTATTCGCGCGAGGGCGTTGGAAGTCTGGGTGCGGAACGCAGCCAGCTGCGCGCCCGCCAGCGGCGCGGGCGGCGGCATGGTGATCGACAGCGGGTTGCGGTGCACGCCGTTGACGCGGAATTCGTAGTGCAGGTGCGGGCCGGTGGACATGCCGGTGGAGCCGACGTAGCCGATCACCTTGCCCTGCGGCACCGGCTGGCCCTTGCGCAGCTTGGCCGTGCGCGACATGTGCCCGTATAGCGTGGTGTAGCCGCGGCCGTGGTTGAGGATGACGGTATTGCCGTAGCCTCTCTGCCAGCCCGCGAATTCAACCCGCGCATCGCCTGCAGCCATGATCGGCGTGCCGGTCGGCGCGGCGTAGTCCACGCCCTTGTGCATGCGCATGTTGCCAAGCACCGGGTGGCGCCGCGCGCCGAATTTCGAGCTCAGCCGCGCATACGGAATAGGCATGCGGATGAAGGTCTTCTTGAGCGGACGGCCCTGCCCGGTGAAGTATTCCGGCTTGCCAGCGGGGCGCGCATGGCGGAAGCCGGTGTGCAGCTTGTCGTCCACGGTGAAGGTCGCGGCCAGCACCGGCCCGGTGCTGATCAGCTCGCCTTCGCGCCAGGTCTGGTCGACCACCACGCTGAAGCGGTCATCGGCGTCCAGGTCGGAGTCAAAGTCGATGTCGTACTTGAAGATTTCATCGGTCAGCGAATTGACATTGGCCGCGGTAAGCCCAGCCTTGCGCGCCGAACGGTGCAGCGAGCGGCCGACCGTGCCGCTGAGGACCACTTCGCGGGTGACGGTCTCGCGTGCAATCACGTTGGACTTGACCGTTTCCCCGGCCAGCGACAGCTCGATACGATGGTCTGCGTCGCGGTCGAAGCGGAGCGCCCGCAGTTCACCGTTCAGAGGCAGGTCGAAAGCCAGTTCCGTGCCGGGCTTCAGCCGCTTCAGGCTGGTTTTGGCGGCTGCATTGTCCAGAACCCGCTGCAGGGTCTCTTTCCGAATGCCCAGGCCCTTGAAGATCGACCCCAGGGTCTGGCCCGGCTTCACCTTGACTGTCTGCCAGCTGTCCCCGGCCACGCCGGCCTGCTTTTCGGCGGACAGCGCCGGCAGCTGCAGCGGCATTGCGGTAAGCGGGGTAGCCGGCGGCGCTTCCATCACCGTGGAGAAACCCGGCACGATGGTGGCTACCATGATGCCGATGGCGGTGAACAGGCTGGCGTGGATCCACTTGCGCCGGTCCCAGGGTTCGGCCGAGAGGTGATGCCTTACGTGGCGGTGGAGGGCGGAGTCGCGGAGGAGCTCAAGACGTTCCTTGAATTGCTGCTTGCGGCTGCTGCCGTCACCGTAGGTATGCATGGATCGTGGTCCCCGAGGCCCAGGGTTCGGGCCCAACCGCGCTACCATAATCACACTAAATCATCGCGTCAAACCCTTGACCGAATTGGCTTTTCCGACTGGCGCTTGGATTAACTTTGGTTTAACTTCATTCACCTTGGCAGGCACTCACGTCACGCCACGCGGCCTATCGGAATCACACTCTTGTCCCACGCAGCAGCCCTGGAACTGATCAGTCGCGGTAGTGACGAAATCCTCAAGCGCGAGGAATTGCTGGCACGTCTCGCTCTGGGGCGCCCGCTGCGGGTCAAGGCCGGCTTCGATCCCACGGCGCCTGACCTGCACATCGGCCACACCGTGCTGCTCAACAAGATGCGCCAGTTCCAGGACCTGGGGCACCAGGTCATTTTCCTGATCGGCGATTTCACCGGCATGATCGGCGACCCCAGCGGCAAGAACGCCACGCGCAAGCCCATGACCCGCGAGGATGTGGAGTCCAATGCAGGGACCTACGCCGACCAGGTGTTCAAGGTGCTCGACCGGGAACGCACCGAGCTGCGGTTTAACATGGAGTGGTTCGGCGCGATGTCCGCGGTCGACATGACCCGTCTGGCCGGCCTGCTGACCGTGGCGCGCATGCTTGAGCGAGATGACTTCGCCAAGCGCTATGCCGCGCAGCAGCCCATTTCCATCCACGAGTTCCTGTATCCCTTGGCCCAGGGCTACGACTCGGTCGCGCTGCAAGCCGACGTGGAGTTGGGCGGCACCGACCAGAAGTTCAACCTGCTGATGGGCCGTGCCCTGCAGGAGCACTATGGCCAGGCCCCGCAGGTCGTGCTGACCATGCCGCTGCTGGAGGGCCTGGACGGGGTCAACAAGATGTCCAAGTCGCTGGGCAACACCATCGGCATCAGCGAGCCGGCCATCGACATCGTCACCAAGACCATGAAGATCGGCGACGAACTGATGTGGCGCTGGATCGTGCTGCTCAGCTTCGATATCGGCGCGGCCGAAGTGGTCACGCTCAAGGCTGAAGTCGACAACGGCATGCTCAACCCCCGCGACGTCAAGCTGCGCCTGGCACGCGAGTTGGCGGCCCGCTTCCACGACGCGGCGCAGGCCGAAACGGCCATCGCGGGCTGGCATGCCGTGGTCCGCGGTGAGGGCGACACCTCGTTGCTGTCGCTGCAGGACGTTACCGTGCCGGCTGAAGGCCTGCGAATCGCGGCCCTGTTGACCGCGGCCGGCATCACGCCCAGCAACGGCGAGGCTAACCGCAAGCTGAAGGAGCGTGCCGTGCGCGTGGACGGGGCGGTGGTGGAGGATCCGCAGGCCCACTTCGGCCCCGGCTTCGAAGGCGTACTCCAGGTCGGCAAGCGCAACTTCGCCCGGGTGCGCCTGGTGGCCGCTCCCTGAGTTACTCCGGCTACCTCAACGGGTCGCTGCCTCCCCCGGCTTGATCGGCAGCACCCGTCAGGTTGCCCGGCAGTCGCCAGCGCCTTGCCCACCGGGCTGCTGGCCTCGCCCTCCGCGGATTTCCGAGCCGAGCGGGCGGGGGTTGGCACGGGATCGGGGCGCGGGGCTTCCCAAGCTACGGCGGGCCGGCCATACTCCGCGCCCGCCGCCGGCCGGGAGCCCGCACAGGGGTCCCGAGGCGGTTGGCGGAGTCGGAAACACAGGCAAAACGGGTGTTGACGTTCTTCGAAAGCCGCCTATAATGTGCGGCTCGCTCGGATAGATTGGCGCCCCAGGGCAAAGGTCGAAACGGGCGGAAGCGAAAAAACATCCCAAAGAGGTGTTGACGCTTCCAGGAACACCCCGCATAATGTGCGGCTCGCCTCGACGGAAACGTTGGGGTCAACGAAGGAAGGCGCTGAGGCCGACTTCGAAGCTCTTTGACAGTGTGCGCAGGTGACTTGTGTGGGCGCCTGCAGGAAGGACATGCTGTCCATCTTGCAGACGTTCGATTCATGAGCATCTTGTAATTAGTAATTTGCAAGCGATACGTATAGCTAAGAATCAAACGTTCTGCATTTTCAAAGTATTGGCCGCAAGGCCTGTAATTTTAAGTGAAGAGTTTGATCCTGGCTCAGAGTGAACGCTGGCGGTAGGCCTAACACATGCAAGTCGAACGGCAGCACAGTAAGAGCTTGCTCTTATGGGTGGCGAGTGGCGGACGGGTGAGGAATACATCGGAATCTACCTTTTCGTGGGGGATAACGTAGGGAAACTTACGCTAATACCGCATAAGACCTTCGGGTGAAAGCCGGGGACCTTCGGGCCTGGCGCGGATAGATGAGCCGATGTCGGATTAGCTTGTTGGCGGGGTAAAAGCCCACCAAGGCGACGATCCGTAGCTGGTCTGAGAGGATGATCAGCCACACTGGAACTGAGACACGGTCCAGACTCCTACGGGAGGCAGCAGTGGGGAATATTGGACAATGGGCGCAAGCCTGATCCAGCCAT
>JAJAZJ010000241.1 GCA_026785795.1 Pseudoxanthomonas sp. | reverse complement strand
GTGCATGAGCCATGGGTCATGTCCTGACCACGGGGTTCATCGGAACTCGGCGCCTGCAGGGGGTGTCATCCCCGTGCACGCTTGTGCGTTAATGCGGCGATCGCCTCGCAAACCTCTCCAGGTCCGATTGCCGCATGAGCCAGCTACGCGCCAACGCGCCCGCTGCGCGCAGAAAGCTTTTTCAGCGCCTGACGCTCGCCGCCGTTGCGATCGTCCTGGTCGCCGCCGCCCTGTGGGTCTGGAACGGGCGCAAGGCCGCCTCCAGCGAGGCTGCCTTACGCACCGCTCCGGTGGAACGTGGCGATATCCGCGTGGCCCTTTCGGCCACGGGTACGCTGAGCGCGATTTCCACGGTCACGGTCGGCAGCCAGGTTTCCGGGCAGGTCACCCGGATCCTGGTCGATTTCAACAGTCAGGTGAAGCAGGGCCAGGTGCCGGCGCGCATCGATGCCAGCACCTACGAGGCCCAGATCCAGCAGGGCAACGCGCAGGTGGAGGCGCGGTGGCCACCATCTCGCTGATCGTGGGCGGCATTGGCATCATGAACATCATGCTGGTCTCGGTGACCGAACGCATCCGCGAGATCGGCCTGCGCATGGCCGTCGGCGCCGGGCCGCGCGATATCCAGCGCCAGTTCCTGGCCGAAGCGATGCTGATCTCGCTGATCGGTGGGGCCATCGGCATCGCGCTGGGCATTGGCGGTGCGCTGCTGGTCGGCAAGTTCGGTTCGCTGCCGCTGGCCTTGAACGCGCAGGTGATCGCCATGGTCGCAGGGTTCTCGATCGCCACCGGTCTGCTCTTCGGCTATTACCCCGCGCGCAAGGCCTCACAGCTGGATCCGATCAAGGCCCTGCGCCAGCAATAGGGATCGCCAAGGCGCAGGGGTCAGGCTGCCAGCAGCCGCGGCCGGCCATCGGCTATCCTTCAAGGCTCGTCCACAGCGTCCTCGCCAATGACCTCAACTTCCCGACCTTTCGTCCTTGCCATCCACGGCGGGGCCGGCGTCATCGAACGCGCCCAATTGAGTGAAGCGGACGAGCGTGCGATCCGCGCCGACCTGCATGCAGCGCTGCAGTCGGGCCAGGCGATCCTGGCGCAGGGCGGCAGTGCGCTCGATGCGGTGGAGGCTGCGGTGGTCGCACTGGAAGAATTCCCGCGCTTCAACGCTGGCAAGGGTTCGGTGTACAACGCCCAAGGCCGGCACGAACTGGATGCCTCGATCATGGACGGAAGCTGCGGACGCGCGGGCGCGGTGGCCGGCGTGGAAACCGTGCGCAACCCGATTCGCCTGGCGCGGGCGGTGATGGAGCACTCGGCCCACGTGCTGCTGATCAGCCGGGGCGCGGAGGAATTCGCCGACACCCTGCCGCAGGTCGAACGCGTGGCCAATGGGTGGTTCGATACCGACACCCGCCGCCAGCAGCTGCAGCTGGAGCAGGCACGCGAGCGCACCGAAGCGGTGGACGCCGGCAACCTGCGCGGGCGTTACTTCGGCACCGTGGGCGCCGTGGCGCGTGACGTGCACGGCCACCTGGCCGCGGCCACCTCAACCGGCGGCATGACCAACAAGCGCTACGGCCGGGTGGGCGACACGCCGCTGATCGGCGCGGGCACCTGGGCAGACCGGCAGGTCGCGGTTTCGTGCACCGGGTGGGGCGAATATTTCATTCGCAACGCGGTGGCACACGACATCGCCGCGCGGGTGGCCTACGGCGGCGCTACCGTGGCCGAGGCGGCGGACCAGGTAATCAGGCAGCAGCTGCCGCGGCTGGGGGGCGACGGCGGTGCGATCGCGGTGGACGAGCAGGGCAATATCGCCATGCCTTTCAGCACCTCGGGCATGTACCGTGGCTGGATCGGCGCTGATGGGTCGCAGGACACGGCGATTTTCTGATGAGCCGGGCGCGGCGATGTACGCCGCAAGGACCTCTCGCCACAGCGCGTAGCCGGCGGAATTCAGGTGCAGGCGGGCGCCCACGAACAAATCCTCCCGCGGCTGCCCGCCCGCTTCGAGCATGGGCGTGAACACGTCCACGTAGTCCACGCGCAGGCGGCGGGCATCCGCTTTGATCAGTGCGTTGGCCTGCCGCTGCGCCGCCAGCAGGCTCGCACGTGCGGGGCTGGGCTTGTTGGAGTTGTAGGCGATCGCCACGCCGGGCAGGTCGCGCCGCAGGCGCTGCACGAAGCTGCGGAAATCATCGCGTAGCTGCAAGGGGATGCGTCCGCTGGCAAGATCGTTGTCACCGGCATACAGCAGGACCTGCCTGGGCGCCTGCGGGACCACGATGCGGCCCGCGTACCAGGTGCTGTCGCGGATTTCGGAGCCGCCGAATCCGCGGTTGACCACCGCAACGCCGGGAAAATCAGCGGCAAGCGTTTCCCACAGCCGGATCGAGGAGCTGCCGATGAACAGCACCGCGCCAGTCGGCGGGGGCGTGGCCGCATCCGCAGCCGCGAAGCGCTGCATGTCCTGCTCCCAGACCAGGCTGGAAACCTGCTGCGGCACGCGTGGCGCAGGCTCGGTCGGAGCTGGCACATGGGCACAGCCGGACTGCAGCGAAAGCAGGAAGGTCAGCAACAGGGTGCAGGCAAGGCGAGGTAGGGACATCATCGGCAGGCTCCTTGGCGCGGTCGCCAGTTGAGCGGCCTCAGGGCTTCAGCGCAAACCGCGGTTTTACCGCTGTTCCGACACTGCCTGTGGCAAGATCACGTCCCCACTCCGACTCCACCCCGTCCATGCACCCCACCATCGAGTGTTGCCAACATGGCCGATGAAAAAGGCCACATGCCGCGCGGACCGGGCCGCATCCTCAAGGCGACGGTCTGGTCCTGGCAGGGGCTGCGTGCAGCCTGGCTGCATGAGTCCTCGTTCCGGCTGGAGGTCTACCTGCTCGCGGTCATGGCGCCGCTTGCGCTGTGGCTTGGGCAAGGCGGCGTGGAGCGCGCGCTGCTGATCGGCAGCTGCCTGCTGGTGCTGGCTGCCGAACTGCTCAACTCCGCGGTGGAAGCGGTGATCGAGCGCTACGGCCCCGAGTTCCATGAGCTGGCCGGACGGGCCAAGGACATGGGCTCAGCCGCGGTCTTCGTGCTGATGGTGAACGTAGTGCTGTGCTGGGGCCTGATCCTCGGTCCGCGGCTATTCTGATTATCAGGACTTTCCCGCGATGAGTCTTGAGTTCCTGGCCGACCCGAACGTCTGGCTGACCCTGGTGACCCTGAGCGCGCTCGAAATTGTGCTGGGCATCGACAACCTGGTCTTTATTTCCATCGCGGTGGGTCGCCTGCCCGAACACCGACGCGATTTCGCGCGCAAGTTCGGCATCGCGGTGGCCTGCATCACCCGCATCGGGCTGCTGGTGTCGCTGGCTTTCCTGGCCCGCATGGAGTACGACCTGTTCAGCCTGCACGGCATGGGCATTTCGATACGCGACTTGGTGCTGGTGCTGGGCGGCCTGTTCCTGCTGATCAAGGGTCTGCTGGAAATCCGCGAACTGATCACCGGCGGCCAAGACCAGGATCCCAGCACGTCCAAGCCTTCGGCTGTGTTCGGTATCGTGATCCTGCAGATCGCGATTATCGACATCGTGTTTTCCCTGGATTCGGTGATCACCGCCGTGGGCATGGCCAGCGACATCCCGGTAATGGTCGCGGCCATCCTGGTCGCGGTTGGAGTGATGCTGCTGGCCGCCAATCCGCTGGGCCGATTCATTGACGCCAACCCAACCATCAAGATGCTGGCGCTGGCCTTCATCGTGCTGATCGGCATGGTCCTGATCCTGGACGGCCTGGACATGCACGTGCCCAAGCCCTACGTCTACTTCGCCATGGCGTTCTCGGTGGGTGTAGAGTGGCTGAACCTGCTGATGCGCCGCCGCGCGGCGGATCAGCACCACCCAATCGTACCTTAGTCAGCTGGGGAGCCGTCTAAATGTACACTTTGACTTCCAAAGCGTCTGGAACAGACGGGAAAGGCCTCGACTTTGCGCTGGATTTGCGCTGTGTCGAGGTGGATCCAGGGGAGGACATTGCGCTGTTAGACGAGGCCTACCGCCTGCGCCATGCGGTGTACTGCGACCAGCACAAGCCCTTATTGGAGGATCGGCCCGCCGACGGCCTGGAGCGCGATGAATTCGATGGCCACGCACGCCATTTCTGCGTGATGGACGGCCGCGGCGAGATGGTGGGTTATTCACGGCTGGTGCGCGCTACGGGCGCGGACGGGGTTTTCCCGTTCCATGCCTACCATGCGCCCCGGCTGGCCGGGGTGGTCCTGCCGCCTGCGGCCGTTTCGGCAGAGGTCAGCCGGATGATCGTGCGCCCGGATTATCGACGAACTCGTTTCGAGCGCGGGCACGGGGCGCAGGCTGGCGCCGGGTTGGACGAGCGCGGCAGCGCGTGGCGCCGTATGGCGTCGGCACAGATCCAGCTCAGCCTTTTCCGTCAGATGTATTGCCACAGCCTCGTGCAAGACATCGACTTTTGGTTTGCCACGATGGAAAAACCATGGGCGCGCGCGCTGGCGCAGATGCATTTCAGGTTCCGCCCGATCAGTCTGGAAGTGAACCACTTCGGGCCGGTGGTTACCTATGCCGCCGAGCTGCGGGAGTTCGAGCGCCAAGTGCAGGCCGCCAGGCCGGAACTGTTTGCCTGGATGCAGGCACCCGCGCTGGAGCGAGCTAGGTCGGAGGCCTGCTGAGGGATGCGCAGCGCCGGTCTTCGTCTGTGGCGCCGGCTGTTGCTGGCACAGGCCCGGGGCATGTCGCCGGAGTCGATGTTGGCGAAGTCACGGCAGCAAGCCACGCAGGCTGCCCGTGACGCGGCATCGCGCAGCCCGGCCTACCGGGTTCTGCTCGCCGAAGCAGGAATTGACGTGGCCCAGTTGGCCCGGCTCCGTGACCCCGCGCAGCTGCCGCTGCTGACCAAGGCCAATACGTTCGCCCGCTTTTCCCTGGAACAACTGGCCGGCTCGCTCCAGCCCCGCGAGCTCGCTGATGTCCTGACCAGCTCGGGCAATGGCGGCGACACCTTCGGGTTCAGCCTGGCGACTCGGCGCAGCCACGACCGCTCATGGTACGGAATCGATCTTGGCCTGCAGGACGCCTTCGACGTGGATGGCCGGTCAACGCTGCTGGTCAACTGCCTGCCGATGGGCGTGGTGTTCAAGTCCCGTGCTGTCACGGTGGCGAACGTCAGCGTGCGCGAAGACATGGCTTGCGCCATCCTGCGTGAAGTCGGTCCGAGTTTTGAACAATGCATCGTCTGCACCGATCCGCTGTTCGTCAACCGCTTGCTTGATCATGCGCAGACGGCTGGAGTCGACTGGACGGCCCTGAGCGCGAGCCTGATCCTTGGTGAAGAAGTGCTGGTTGAAGCACAGCGCGAGTACATCGCCGCACGAACCGGGATAGACCTGGACAGGGACCCACGGCGCTTGGTCGGCAGTTCATTCGGCGTCGGCGAACTGGGCCTGAACCTGCTTTTCGAGACCCGCGAAAGCATCCGCCTGCAGCGCGCGCTGGCGCTGGCACCGCTAGGAGCTGCGTGGCTTTGCCGCCCAGTGTCGCAGTGCGCAATGCCAGTTCTGTTCTGTTTCAACCCCATGCGCTGCCACGTGGAAATCGTGGAACCTGACGCTCATGGTTTCGGTGCTTTGTGCATTACCATGCTGGACAATCAGGCCGTGATCGCCCTGCCACGATACCTAACAGGTGACGTTGCAAGGTTGATCAGCCCAGCTGAAGCGGCGCAGGCCTGCACAGCCGCCGGGCTGCAGGCACCTTGGCTGCCGATGCTCGCACTGCGCGGCCGCAGTCGTGACCACTCCCGCAGTCCGCTTGCGGTGGAGGACATCAAGCAAGCGATCTACTGCGACCACGAACTGGCGCGTGCACTTACTGGAGCATTCTCGCTAGGCCAACGTGCCGATGGCGTCCTGCACCTGCAGCTGCAGGCCCGGCCCGGCCTGGATCCGGTGCCCCATGACCTGACTGCTGGGCTGGCAAGACGGCTGGCGCCGGCAGGCCAGCGGCTGGAAATCGCGATCCTCCCCGCAGGGGAGTTCGCGCACCACTCGGTCCAGGACTACGAGCGTAAGTTCAGGTATCTGGACGAAACACTGTCCGCTCACCCCGCATCCTACAGCGCGGGCTGACCTGTCACCGCGTGCTGCTAGCTGCCGGGGATCATCGAACACTATGCCAACCGCCCTGGTTCACTGTCCTGAGAGCCCTTGCAGCGGCGTTGGGGCCATCTGGTGTCAGGGTAGCGGCGCCCGACTGAAAGCCTGCAGCGAGCTGCATCGGAGTCGCGCCAGGCGCAGCCGCTTGGCGGCGTGCAGGTGCGGCGGCCAACGGAATCGGAGGGGTGCGAGCCTGTGCACGCGTGCACCCAGGTCAAGTACCCCTTCCTGGTTCCCCTGGTGTTGGCGGACCACCGCCGGGGCTTGGCCGGCCGGCACGGCGGAGATGCAGCAGGCCTGCCCATGAAGGAGCGAACGCTCGTCCCTGCGCCGGGACAGTTCGTGCTGCGCGGGGTGGAAGCGGTGTCCGAGCTGCCTGCAGCGCATTATCCGCCGCACGGAGGCGTAGCCGACCGCGATGAGCTTGCCAACCAGCCGCAAACCCTGAATTGAGTTATCGTCGATGCGCCGGCGACCCGGCCAAGCCCGGCGTATTGGGGCAAACTAGGCGCCAACCCCTTCCCCATCGGACGTTGGACATGCACCTGCTCTCGCGATCATTCCTCATCGTTGCCCTGGCTGCGCTGCTGTCCGGCTGCGGCTACAACTCCATCCAGCAGCGGGACGAGGCGGTGAAGGCCGGCTGGTCCGAAGTACTGAACCAGTACCAGCGTCGCGCCGACCTGATCCCCAACCTGGTCAAGACCGTGCAGGGCTACGCCCAGCAGGAGCGCCAGGTACTGACCGAGGTGACCAACGCGCGCGCGCGGGTGGGGCAGATCCAGGTCAACGCGGACGATGCCGAATCGCTGAAGAATTTCCAGGCGGCCCAGGGTGAGCTCTCCAGCGCGCTGTCGCGGCTGCTGGTGGTCACCGAGAACTACCCCAACCTGAAGTCCGACCAGTCGTTCCGCGACCTGCAGGCGCAGCTGGAAGGCACCGAGAACCGGATCACCGTGGCGCGGGGCCGCTACATCGAGACCGTGCAGGGCTACAACACCTTCGTGCGGTCGTTCCCGCAGAACCTCACCGCCATGGTGTTCGGGTACAAGCAAAAGCCCAACTTCACGGTCGAGAACGAAGCGCAGATTTCGCGGCCGCCTGCGGTGGACTTCGGCGCGCCCTCAGCACCCGCGCTGCCCGCACCGCCGGCCGCGCCGCCATCACCAGCCCCGGGCACCTGAGCGGCCGCAGCCGAAGCTGAGCAACATGCGCAATCGCGCGATCGCGCCGTCGCGGCTGCAGTGCCTGCTGCTGCAGTGCCTGCTGCTGCTGGCCTGCCTGCCTGCATGGGCGCAGCAGGGCGCGGCGATTCCTGCGCTGACCTCGCCGGTGGTCGACAGCACCGGCACCCTGACCGCGGAGCAGACCCAACAGCTTGAGCAGCAGGCGCTGGCCCTGCAGCAGCGCAAGGGCAGCCAGCTGCAGGTGCTGATGGTCGCCACTACTCAGCCGGAAACCATCGAGCAGTACACCCAGCGCGTGTTCGACCAGTGGAAGCTGGGGCGCCAGGGCGTGGACGATGCGGTGCTGCTGGTGGTGGCCAAGGAGGACCGGCGTGTGCGCATCCAGCCCGGGTACGGTCTGGAAGGCGCGATCCCCGACGCCATTGCCAACCGCGTCATCCAGGAATACCTGGCGCCCAAGTTCCGCACCGGTGATTACGGCGGCGGCATCCTTGATGCCACGGCGCAGCTCACCCGCTTGATCGACGGCGAGCCATTGCCCGCGCCGGTCAGCAGCAATCGCGGAAACACCGGCGGCGGCAGTGCAGACTGGCTGTTCGTGCTGTTCGCGGCGTTCATCGCGGCCAGCGTCATGCGCGGAATCATGGGCAAGGCTCCCAAGGGCGTGCGCAGTGTGGCCACGGGCGG
>JAJAZJ010000240.1 GCA_026785795.1 Pseudoxanthomonas sp. | reverse complement strand
GCGGAGAAGAACCGTTACGACGTGATCTTCTGCGATCCTCCCACCTTCTCCAACTCCGCACGCGCCGAGGATTTCGACATACAGAGCGAGCACGTGCGACTGCTGCGCGCCTGCGTGCACCGCCTGACCAGCGAAGGCGTACTCTATTTCTCAAACAATTTCCGCCGCTTCAAGCTGGACGTGGAAGGCGTGGCGGAGTTCGCCAATTGCGAGGACATCACGGCGCAGACCATTCCGCCGGACTTCCAGCGGAATCCGCGGATTCATCGCTGCTGGCGGTTGACCAGAAACGGATGATCGGTGTGAGTGGGATTGCTGACGACCCGATGCGGACGACCCCGGCTTGCTGACGCGTTTTTCGCCGGTCAAGGCGACCGGATGTAATGCGCTGACGGATCGTGGGCGGGTTACCCCGCTCGCGGCCGATCCGGGAAACGACTGGCATGCGCCGCCAGTAGTTCCTGGGCGATCGAGGCGGCGGCGAACGCGGTGATCTCGCTGTGGTCATAGGCGGGAGCGACTTCTACGACGTCCATGCCCACGATCTGCAGCCCCGCCAGCCCGCGAACCAGCTGCAGCGCGTCATGCGTGGAGAACCCGCCGACCACCGGGGTGCCGGTGCCGGGCGCGAAGGCCGGATCCAGGAAATCGATGTCGAAACTGACATAGCACTTGTCCGCGCCGACCCGCTTGCGGATTTCCGCCAGGCAGGCGTCTACGCCATGCGCGTGCAGCCAGCGCGCATCCAGCACCTGGTAGCCATGGGTGTCTGCATTGTGCGTACGCATCCCGACCTGGATCGAACGGGCCGGATCTACGAGGCCCTGTTTCGCGGCATGGAAAAACATGGTGCCGTGGTCGATGCGACCATCGCTGTCTTCCCATGTATCGGAATGCGCGTCGAAATGGACCAGCGCCAGCGGTCCGTGTGTTTCGTGCAGGGCGCGCAACACGGGGTAGCTGACGAAGTGGTCGCCACCCAGGGTCAGCGGTACCGTACCGCTGGCGATGATCTTGCGATACGCGTCGGTGATTTGATCGGGCACCAGATGCGGACGGCCCGAGTCGAAGTACACGTCGCCCCAGTCGATCACGTTGAGGCGTTCGCAGGGATCGAAATCCCAGGCATACGGCGGACACCACGCGAGCGAGGCCGAAGCGGCGCGGATCGCACGCGGGCCCAGGCGCGCGCCGGAGCGATTGGTGGTGGCCAGGTCGTAGGGAACGCCGATAACCGCGACGTCCACGCCCTCCAGCTCCTTCGTATAGCGACGGCGAAGAAAGCTGAGCGCGCCGGAATAGGTAGGTTCGGCGTGGCTACCGTAGGGCGAAGTGCGGGTAAATGCCTGGTCCAAGCTCTCTGCGGCATCCTTCGGTTGCTGGCTCATGGCGGTTCCGTGACTTCGCTGCCTCGTCGTTTACCGGGACGAGTGTGACCGGTGATGCGGTCTCAAAGCTGAGCGGCTCGCCTGTTTGGAGACGAGCGGCGCCGGAGAATGGTTCAGCGAATGCTGGTGTCAATCCATTCGGTTGATACAAACAGCGCTGAGTTTCGACGTGACTTGAAGCGTGGCTATCAAGGGTTGCCGGGGAACGTGCTGGCTGCGGTCGCCCTGATCCGCCCTTCGGGCACCTTCTCCCGGAGGGAGAACGGAAACCTGGTTTCAGCCCAGCGCTTGCCGCGGCGGAGTGTACTCGTAGCCCAGATCGTCGGCGACGGCCCGGTAGGTCACCTTGCCGTCGTGCACGTTCAGGCCGTTGAGCAGGTGCTCGTCATCCAGCATGGCCTGCCTGGCACCCTTGTTGGCCAGCTGCACCGCATAGGGCAGGGTGGCGTTGGTCAGGGCGAAGGTGGAGGTGCGGGCCACGCCGCCGGGCATGTTGGCCACGCAGTAATGGACGATGCCGTCCACCTCGTAGGTCGGTTCCTGATGGGTCGTGGCCTTGCTGGTTTCGAAACAGCCACCCTGGTCGATGGCCACGTCCACCAGCACCGAACCCGGGCGCATCAGCTTCAGCTGTGAACGCGCGACTAGCTTGGGCGCGGCGGCGCCGGGGATCAGCACCGCACCGATCACCAGGTCGGTGTCCGGCAGGCGCTCTTCGATGGCGTCATGGGTGGAATAGATGGTGGTCAACTGGTGCCCGTAGAGCTCGTCCAGGTATTTCAGGCGATCCAGTGAACGGTCCAGAATGGTCACGTGCGCGTTCAGGCCCATCGCCATGCGTGCGGCGTTGATGCCTACCACGCCGCCGCCAATCACCAGCACCTCGGCCGGCTTTACCCCCGGAACGCCGCCCAGCAGCACGCCGGAACCACCCTGCGCCTTTTCCAGCGCATGTGCGCCGGCTTGGATGGACATGCGCCCGGCCACCTCGCTCATCGGCGCCAGCAGCGGCAGCCCGCCCTTGCGGTCAGTGACAGTTTCGTAGGCGATGCAGGTCGCGCCCGAAGCTACCAGCGCCTTGGTCTGTTGCGGGTCCGGGGCGAGATGCAGGTAGGTGTAGAGCACCTGGCCGGGACGCAGCATCGCGCACTCCGCCGGCTGCGGTTCCTTGACCTTGATCACCATGTCCGCGCGGCGGAATATCTCCTCGGCGGTTTCCACGATCTCCGCGCCTGCGCGCAGGTACATCTCGTCGGTCAGGCCGATGGACTTGCCGCCATCCTTCTGCAAGATCACGCTATGGCCGTTGGCGATCAGTTCGCGCGCCCCCGCAGGGGTCAGGCCGATCCGGTACTCGTGGTTCTTTATTTCCTTGGGGACGCCGATCAGCATTTTTTCTCTCCAGGTGCAGTAGGGCGCATGCGCTTGGGCAGCGCCTGGGCCGGGGTGATAGGATTTTACGCGGTGGCGCGCAGGGTGTCCGTCAGGACCTGGAAGATCTGGTCGATATGCTGTTTCTGCAGGATCAGCGGCGGCGACAGGGCGATGACATCGCCGGTCACCCGGGTCAGCAGGTTGCCCTCATGGAAGGCATGGGTGAAGGCATCGTATGCGCGCGTGCCGGGCGCGCCGGGGCGCGGAGCCAGCTCAATCGCGCCAATCAGTCCGTAATTGCGTATGTCGATGACGTTGGGCAGGCCCTTGAGCGAATGGATGCCTTCCTGCCAGTAGTCGCCCAGCTCGATTGCCTTGTCGAACAGGTGCTCCTCGGCATAGGTATCCAACGTGGCCAGCGCCGCTGCGCAGGCCAGCGGGTGGCCGGAGTAGGTGTAGCCGTGGAACAGGTCGATGGCATGGTCCGGGCCGTGGGTGAACGCGTCGTACACGTTGTCCGAGGCCAGCACCGCACCCATCGGCACGCAGCCGTTGGTGATGCCCTTGGCGGCGATGATCATGTCCGGCAGCACGTCGAAGCGCTGGGCGGCGAAGGCGTTGCCGACCCGGCCGAAACCGGTGATCACCTCGTCGAATATCAGCAGGATGCCGTGCCTGGTGCACAGCTCGCGGATCCGCTTCAAATAGCCATCGGGCGGAAGCACCACGCCCGCCGAGCCGGAGATGGGTTCGACGATGACCGCGGCGATGGTGGACGCGTCATGCAGGGTGACCAGGCGCTCCAGGTCCTCGGCCAGCTCGATGCCGTATTCCGGCAATCCCCTGGAGAACGCGTTGCGGCCGATGTCCAGGGTGTGGCGCATGTGGTCCACGCCAGGCAGGCCCGTGCCGAACCATTTGCGGTTGTTGGGCAGGCCGCCCAGCGAGATGCCGCCAAAGCCCACGCCGTGATAGCCCTTCTCGCGTCCAATCAGGCGCACGCGCTGGCCTTCGCCGCGAACGCGGTGGTAGGCAATCGCCATCTTCAGCGCGCTGTCCACGGCCTCTGACCCGGAGTTGGCGTAGAACACGTGGTTCAGGTTGCCCGGCGCCAGCTCGGCCAGCCGCTCAGCCAGCACGAACGGCAGCGGCGAGCTCATCGAGAAGTTGGGCGCGAAATCCAGGGTGCCGATCTGCTGGCGCACCGCCTCGACGATGCGCGGGCGCGCATGGCCGGCATTGCAGCACCACAGGCCCGCGGTGCCGTCCAGGATCTCCCGTCCGTCCACGGTCTTGTAGTACATGCCCTCGGCGCTGGCCAGCAGCCGCGGCGAGGCCTTGAACTGGCGGTTGGCGGTGAACGGCATCCAGAACGCGTCCATGGAGGCCGGCGCCCGGGTTGCCTGGGCCGCGTAATGCGCGGCCAGCGGGCCGTGGCCGGGGGTGGAATCTGCGCTCATTCGGCTGCCTCCAAGGGTCGCCTGAGGATCAAGCTGCGCAGCTTAGCGCGTTGAAAAAACTTTACAACCCGGGCCAATTGAAGGGCAAATTTGACCAGATTCAGGTTTTATGTAAAGTATCCTGCAACATCGCTCCCGCTATCCCCGGTCAGTCATGGACATCGGCGCACGCCTGCAGCTGGTTCGCAAATCCAAGGACCTGAGCCAGCGCGAGCTGGCCAAGCGGGTTGGCGTGACCAACAGCACCATCTCCCTGATCGAACAGAACAAGGTCAGCCCTTCGGTCAGCTCGCTGAAAAAGGTGCTGGACGGCATTCCCATCTCGCTGGCGGACTTCTTCACCCTGGACCTCGAAACCGGACCGCTGGACAGTCCGTTCTACACCGCCGATGAACTGCCGGACGTGGGCAGCAACGGCATCCTCTACCAGCTGGTGGGCCAGCACCGCCCCCAGCGGCACATGTGCATCCTGCGCGAGGTGATGCCGCCCGGCACCGACACGGGCGTCAGCATGCTGCTGCACGAGGGCGAGGAGGGCGGAGTGGTGGTGGCCGGGGCAGTCGAGGTCACGGTCGGCGCGCAGGTGCGGGTGCTGCGCGCGGGCGAGGCCTATTACTTCGAGAGCCGGGTGCCGCATCGCTTCCGCAACGTGGGCGAGGTGGATGCGGTGATCGTCAGCGCCAATACACCGGCGACGTTCTGATGTTTTTTTTCCTTCTCCTTCGGGAGAAAGTGCCCGAAGGGCGGATGAGGGCGTGGAGCATCCGCGGTCAACAAACTTTCCGTGGATCAGAACTTTTCCGCCCTCATCCGGCGCTCTGCGCCACCTTCTCCCAGCGCGAGAAGGAAAGAAAGGAGCAAGCTCATGAAAACACCACATACCCGCGATCACTGGGAGTCTCTGGCCAGTGGCTTGAACGTCCGCACCCAGGCCTTTATCGACGGCAAGTACGTCGATGCGGCCAGCGGCAAGAGCTTCGACTGCCTCAGTCCCATCGATGGCCGTTCGCTGGGCCGGGTGGCCGAGTGCGAGGGCGAGGACATCGAGCGTGCGGTGCGGGCCGCACGCCGCAGCTTCGATACCGGCATGTGGTCGCAGGCCACCCCGGCGCAGCGCAAGCGAGTGCTGCTGCGCTTTGCCGAGTTGATCGACGCGCACGCCGAGGAGCTGGCGCTGCTGGAATCGCTGGACATGGGCAAGCCGGTGGGGGACGCGCTGTCGGTGGACGTGGCGGCCAGCGTGCGCTGCATGGCCTGGACCGGCGAGGCGCTGGACAAGATCTATGGCGAAGTGGCCCCTACCGGGCCGGGCGAGCTGGGCCTGGTGACGCGCGAGCCCTTGGGTGTAGTGGGCGCAATCGTGCCGTGGAATTTCCCGCTGCTGATGGCCACGTGGAAGCTCGCGCCGGCCCTGGCCATGGGCAATTCCGTGGTCCTGAAGCCCTCCGAGAAGTCTCCGCTGAGCGCCATCCGCCTGGCCGAGATCGCGATGCAGGCGGGCATACCCGCCGGTGTGTTCAACGTGGTGCCCGGCTTCGGCAAGGGCGCGGGCGAGCCGTTGGCGCTGCACATGGACGTTGACGGGCTGGTGTTCACCGGCTCCACCGCCGTGGGCAAGCACCTGCTGCAGTGCGCGGGCCGTTCCAACCTCAAGCGCGCGTACATGGAATGCGGCGGAAAGAGCCCGAACATCGTCTTTGCCGACGCGCACGACCTGGGCAAGGCGGCCGCAGCCGCGGCCAGCGGGATCTTCTACAACCAGGGCGAAGTGTGCACCGCGGCATCGCGGCTGCTGGTGGAGGCATCGATCAAGGAGGAATTCGTTGCCCTGGTGGTCGAAGCCGGCCGCCGCATGCAGCCGCTGCATCCGTTCGAGGCGAACGCACCCATGGGGGCGATGGTCGACGAAGGGCAGACCCGGCGCGTGCTGGACTACATCGACAAAGGCGTGGCCGAGGGCGCCCGCCTGGTGCTGGGCGGCCAGCGCGTGGAGCCGGTGGCTGGCGGCTGCTACATCCAGCCCACCGTGTTTGACGACGTTGCCCACGACCACACCATCTCGCGCGAGGAAATCTTCGGCCCGGTGCTGGCGGTGATCGGCTTCGACAGCGAAGCGCAGGCATTGGCCATCGCCAACGACACCGAGTACGGCCTCGCCGCAGGGCTGTGGACCGCTGACCTCAGCCGCGCCCATCGCGTGGCGCGCAATCTGCGCGCGGGCAGCGTGTGGGTCAACTACTGGGACGGCGGAGACATGACCGCGCCGTTCGGCGGCTACAAGCAGTCCGGCAACGGCCGCGACAAGTCCCTGCATGCCTTTGACAAATACACCGAGATGAAGGCGACCTGGATCAACCTGGAAGCTTGACGCTTCTGCGCCCCACGTAGGAGCGACGTACGAGCGATGTAGGAGCGACGTAAGTCGCGCTGGAGCCTTCCCGGTAGTGCCTCATCGCGACTTACGTCGCTCCTACGGGGCCGTTGTTCATCCTTTCCGGCGTCCTGGGCGCTTCGCTGGCGGTGTTCACCGCGATCACTTTTACCTCCCGCGTAGGAG
>JAJAZJ010000239.1 GCA_026785795.1 Pseudoxanthomonas sp. | reverse complement strand
GGCAATTTCGCTGGCGGACATGGTCAGCTTTCTTGCCGGGACCGGGCAACTGGCTGGCGGTTTTCAGTGCCACCACAGCTGCTCACACCCGTCACCGCTGACGGCAATTTGGCGTGGCGTGGGCTCGCGGATCTGCATCCAGTTGTTGGGGGCAGCCGTGTTCGACGCACTGTCAAATGCGCCAGGTAAGCGGTCTAGCGGGCGTATGCCTTGAGCAGCGGCAGCGGGTCGTAGGCGCCGTCTGCGCCGTAGATGCCGTAGTGCAAATGCGGCGGCGTGCCGCGGGCGTTGCCGCTGTCGCCTACCGTGCCCAGCCGGGTGCCGGGTTCAACCACGTCACCTGCGGCCAGGCCAGGCTGCCAGTCGTCCAGGTGCGCGTAGTAGTGCCGCTCACGTGCCGGGCCCAGCACCCACACCTGGCGCCCGCCCAGCCCACCCTCGCGCACGGCGGCCACGACGCCCCGGGTAGTGCTGAGTACCGGGGTGCCGCGTTTGGCGAATATGTCCACGCCGGCGTGGGTGCGGTCACTGCCCCGCGGTGCACCGAAGGTGTCGGCGATGCGCGTTGCGCGTACGCCCTCAACCGGGACGGGCAGGGCGGAAGGCGGCGGCATGCGCGCCACTTCCCAAGTCGTGCGCGGCACCGCCATGAAAGGTTGCCCCCATGACCATGCGGCTCCCAGGTACAGGATCAGCAGGGTCAACGACCACCACAGCAACCGTTGCAATGTGCCCACGTAAGCTCGCACCGGGGCGGGTGAGTGCGACAGGCCGTCGGCCGCCTGCGTCAGGCTTGCCCAAGCTGCTGTTTCAGCCGCAATTTCAGCGCGTCATCCAGCTTCAATTCGCGCGCAAGTTCATCCAGATAAGCGCGTTCCATGAAGTTCTGCTCGTCAGCCGCCATCAGGCTGGCCAGGTACATTTCGGAAGCAATTTCGGGCGTGGTGGCGGCGCGCGCGACTTCCGCAGGGTCCAATGGCTTCTCCAGTTCGGCCTTGAGCCATTGCTGGAGTTCTGCATCCTGATTGACGCGGCTGAATTCTCCTTCAATCACCTGGCGCTCGCGCGCGTCGATATGCCCATCGGCCTTGGCTGCTGCCACCAGCGCAGTGAGGATCGCCTGGCTGTGGATTTCGGCCTGGGGGGGTGGCAGCAGGTCCACGGTCTTGGGTTTATTACCGGCAGCGGCACCCTGCTGTTGCTGCTGATAGTCGCCGTACGCCTTGTAGGCCATGACGCCGATGGCGGCCAGGCCGCCGTAGGTGGCGATTTTGCGCGTGCTCTTGTTCTTGCCCAGCAGCAAGCCCAGCGCGCCGCCGGCGAGTGCGCCCTTGCCGAAATCGGCATTCAGCATGCCGCCCAAGCCACCCGCTGCGGGCTTCGCGGGGTTTGCGTTTGCGTTGGTATTCGCGTTCGCGTCCCCACCGGCCGATTTCAGGAGTTGGTCAAGGAAGCCCTGGATCTTCATGCGCGTGTGCCTGTGCTGTGGGAATGATTATTTTACATATGGCCATTTCGGCGCCAAGTCAAGGGCAACCTGGGCGCCCGTATTTTTCGCGCCCCGGAAACGACTCGGGACGGCAATGCCGGCCCGAGCAGGTATTGCCTGAAGTTGCGCTGCGGTCAGGCGGCGGCGTCCTTCAGCTTCTTCAGCGGACGCACCTTCACCTTCACCGAGGCGGGCTTGGCGGCAAACCACTGCTCTTCCTTGGTGAACGGGTTGATGCCCTTGCGCTTGGCCTTGGCCGGCACGTTGACGACGGTGATCTTCAGCATGCCAGGCAGGGTGAAGGAACCGGCACCCTTCCTGTTGACCGAACCGGCGACCGCGTGCTCGAGCGAGGCCAGCACGGCCCGCACGTCTTTCGCGGCAACGCCAGCGGCTTCGGACAGGTGTGCAACCAGACCGGACTTGCTGAGGGCTTCCTTGATGGGCTTGGGTGCTACCGGCTTTGCGGTGGCTTTCTTCGGAGCGGCCTTCTTGGGCGCAGCTTTTTTCTTGCTCGTTGCCATAAATGTCCTGTTTACAGTCAATGGGTGGGAAATCGGGCCGATCGGGTCGGCACACGCAATGTAGGGCAATTAATGCGCTACGCCAATAGCAAAAACGCAAAAAAAGCAGCTTCGGTGCATTCTCCTGCCATCAAGTGATAACCGGCAGGGCCGCTTTGCGGGCAGGCAGTGCGCTGGCCGGGCTGTGCAAACGCAGCATCGCGGGGTGTCCGCGCTGGCTCAATCCTCCTCCTGGCGCGGTCGGTAGGCCTCCACCAATCGCTGCTGCACCGAGGCAGGCACGGGCTCGTAGTGGCTGAACTCCAGGCGGTAGCGGCCCTTGCCCGCGGTCACTGACTTCAGTTCGGCGGCATAGCCCTCAAGCTCCGACAGCGGCACCTGCGCCTTCACCACGATCTCGCCGTGCGCGGCCTCGGTGCCGGTGATGCGTGCCCGCTTGGAGGCCAGCCCGCCGGTAATGTCGCCGACCTGCACCTCGGGCGAAGTCACTTCCAGGTCCACGATCGGCTCCAGCACCTGGCCGCGCGCCTTGCCGATGGCGTCCAGGAAGGCCTTCCTGCCTGCAGCGACAAACGCGACCTCCTTGCTGTCCACGGCATGGTGCTTGCCGTCGTGCACGGTGACGCGCACGTCCTGGATCGGGTAGCCGGCAATGGCCCCGGCCTGCAGCACCTGGCGCACGCCCTTTTCCACGGCGGGCATGTACTGGCCGGGGATGGTGCCACCCTTGACTGCATCCACGAACTCGAAGCCGGCGCCCCGCGGCAGCGGCTCGATGCGCAGCGCCACCTCGCCGAACTGGCCGGCACCGCCGGTCTGCTTCTTGTGCCGGTGGTGGCCTTCGGCCGCCGCGCCGATGGTTTCGCGGTAGGCAATGCGCGGCGCTCGCGAGGTCACTTCGACCCCGTGCCGCTCCTTCAGCCGGTCCAGGTTGATGCGCAGGTGCAGGTCGGACAGGCCGCGGATCACGGTCTCGTTGGTTTCGGCTTCATGCTCAACGCGGAAGCAGGGATCTTCCTCCGAGAGCCGATGCAGGGCAGTCGCCAGTTTCTGTTCCTGTCCCTTGCGCGTGGCCTCGATGGCCAGGCCGAACATCGGCCTGGGGAAGGCCAGCGGTGCCAGGTGGATATGGTCTTCGTCGTGGCTGTCGTGCAGCACGGCGTCGAAGTGCAGGTCCTCGATCTTGGCCACGGCCGCGATGTCGCCCGGGATGGCCTGCGCCATGTCCAGGTGGTCCTTGCCCCTGATCCGGTACAGGTGCGCGACCTTGAACGGCTTCCTGCCGTCGTCCACGAACAGCTGCATGTCCCGTTTCACCGTCCCCTGGTAGACCCGGAAAATGCCCAGCTTGCCCACGAACGGGTCGTTGATGATCTTGAACACATCGGCAATGACATGTGCGTTTGGATCCGGCCCGCATGCGACGGCCAGTGCCTGCTCGCCGGTGCCGTTGAGGAACGGCGGCGGGTTGCCCTCGCCCGGGTGCGGGAACAGGCGTGCGGCAATGTCCAGCAGTTCCCGGACCCCGGCACCGCTGCGCGCGGACACGAAGCACACCGGCACCAGGTGGCCTTCGCGCAGGCATTGTTCGAAGGCGTCGTGCAGCTCTTCGCCGCGCAAGCCGGACTCCCCCTGGTCCAGGTAACGGTCCATCACCGTCTCGTTGATCTCCACCACCTGGTCGATGATCTTCTGGTGCCAGTCGGCCACCGGGCCCAGGTTGCTGGTGCCGGTGGATTGCCAGAAACAGTCCACCACGCGCCGGCCGCCCTCGGCGGGCAGGTTGAGCGGCAGGACTTCCGGGCCAAAGCTGCTGCGCAGCTGTTCCAACAGCGGGCCCAGTCGGGCGCCGGGGTGGTCGATCTTGTTGACCACCAGCACGCGGCACAGCTTGCGCGCCCTGGCGTGCTCCATCATGCGCTGCGTGCCATAGCCAATGCCGGCATCGGCATCGACCACGATGGCCACGGTTTCCACCGCCGCCAGCGCGGACAGGGCGGGGCCGCGGAAATCCGGATAGCCCGGGGCATCGATCAGGTTGAGGTGCACGGCTTGGTCCCTGCCGCCGGCGTAGTCGATGCTGGCAATTGCGCTGTCAACCGAATGGCCACGATCCCGCTCTACGGGGTCGTAGTCCGACACCGTGGTACCGCGCTCCACGCTGCCGGCTGCCTGCACGGTACCCCCGGCATGCAACAGCGCCTCGAACAGGGTGGTCTTGCCTGCTCCCGGATGGCCGGCGAGGGCCACGTTGCGGATTTGTTCCGTCGAATAGGGCATGAGGCCGTTTCCTCCATGGCGGGAGCAGAAGGGCCGTCATGGCTGTCCTGCGGCCGAGCGTAGCGACCATTGGGGAGCATGCAGACCGGCAGGCGGTCATGGCGGACGGGCAGCATGCCAGCCATGCCGGGGGGGTCAAGCCGCACTGCGGCAGGGGGCCTGCTCGCGGCTGGGTGTAAGCTTCGTGCTCCCCCGAAACCAGGACCCAGCGATGGCCTTGAAACGATATGCAGATGCGGAATGGAATGGTGACCTGATGTCCGGTAACGGAAACATCAGTACGCCGCAGAGTGGCCTGTTTGCCGCACAGAATTTTTCCTTCAAGACCCGCTTCGGCGACGAAAAGGGCACCAATCCCGAAGAGCTGCTGGCGGCCGCGCATGCGGGCTGCTTCAGCATGGCGCTGTCCGCGGTGCTGGGCAAGGCAGGCTTCAACCCGGAAGGCATCCAGACCCGCGCCGAAGTCTCGATGGAGCCCGGCGCTGAGCCTGGCCCGACCGTGACCGGGGTCAAGCTGATCGTATCGGCCAGGGTGCCGGACATCGACGCGGTCACCTTCGACGAAATTGCCCACCAGGCCAAGGCGGGATGCGTGATCTCGCGTGCGCTGGGCGTGCCGGTGACGCTGGAAGCCACCCTGATTGGCTGAAGCCCACGCGCTGCTTATCCACGGCGCGGGAGGCGGGGCCTGGGAATGGAATTCGTGGCGCGGCGTATTCCAGGCACACGGCATCGCGGTGCATGCGCCGGACCTGCTGCCATCGTCGCGAGGCCTGGCGGCGACCACGCTGGATGACTATCGGCAGCAGATGCTGCAGGCGTTGCTCGCCTTGCCGCCTCCGCGCGTGGTGGTCGGCGCCAGCCTTGGCGGCCTGCTTGCCCTGCAGATTGCTGCCCATGCGGATGCGCTGGTGTTGGTAAATCCGCTGCCGCCCGCGCCTTGGCATGGGCGGTTGCCTTCCCGCGACTGGACGGAGGTCGTGCACTGGGGCTGCGAGGCACGCCTGGCTTCAACGCGCGCTGCACTTCCGGATGCCGACGATGCGACCTCACTGTATGCCTACCGTCGCTGGCGCGACGAATCGGGCGCCGTGCTCAACGCCGCCCGTGCCGGTATTGCCGTGGCCCGGCCGCGCTGTCCGCTGCTGCTCATTGCCTCGCGGGTTGACCCGGACGTGCCTTCATCAATCACCCAGGCGATGTCCGAAGCTTGGGCTGCCCCGTGCATGCACACGGCCGCGACCAGCCACGTCGGACCACTGCTGGGGCGTGAAGCGCCTTCCATCGCGGCGTCCGCTGCGGCCTGGCTGGCGCGCGCATGGCAGGCG
>JAJAZJ010000238.1 GCA_026785795.1 Pseudoxanthomonas sp. | reverse complement strand
GGCCGGGATTGACCGTCACCGAGGAAATCGGGATTTCCTTGCCGACATTAAGCTCGCCGACCGCATTGTTGCGCACGAAGATCGATGGCGTCGTCAGCATGCGCACGTCGGTGACCTCGTCCAGCGCGGTGATGATGGCCGCCGCGTCGCGCCCCAGGAACGTATACGCAAGCCCGGTGCTCAAGCCGGTGATCGGCACGCCGGTGACGTTGCCGCCGGCGCCGGTCCAGGAGCCGGGCAGTCGCGGCAGCCCCACGTCGGTCACGGTCTGGCCGAAGAACCAGCTAACCCCGTAACTCAGCTCGCCGGTCAGGGTGACCTCGGCGATCTGCGCCTCGATATGCACCTGCAGCGGCATGACGTCGAGTTTCTCGACCACTTCGCGGATGGACTGCCAGGCACGTCCGTTGGCCCGCACCAGCAGGGTATTGGTTTCGTCGACCGCGGAAACGCCTACCCGCTCACCTTCCACCTCCAGGGCGACGCTGCCGCTGCCGCCACTGCCGCGCACATCCAGATCCATGCTGCCCTGCCCCAGGCCGCCGCCGGACGCGCTGTCATTGCCGGCGCCGCCGAAGTCCATGGTGTTGGTATTGCTATCAAGCCCACCACCGCGCATCTGCACTGGTTCTGCACCCGGCATCAGCGAGACCGAGGCATTGCCACCGGCCTGGCGATTGCCGACGCTTGAACCGAACACCTCACCGAGCCGGGCGGCCAAGTCCTTGGCCTTGATGTATTTGAGTTCGTAGGAAAACAGCTGCGACCCCTCGCCAGCGCCGTCGACGCGCTCCAGCCAGTCCTGGATGTCGTCCAGGTAAGCGGCCTGCGGGGTGATGACCATGACTGCGTTGGCCGCTTCCAGCGGCATGAAGCGGAACATCCCCGCGCTGGGCGTGTCGCTGCGCTCGCCAAACACTTTTTCCAGGTCGGCCACCGCGCGATTGGCGCGGCCGGTGCGCAGCGGAAACACCCCAACCGACATACCCGCCAACCAGTCCACGTCGAAGATCTCTACGGTGCGCAGGTAGTTCTCCAGCTCGGTGCGGCTGCCTGCCAAGGTGATCACGTTGCGCGAGGAATCTATCCCGACAATGGCGTTGGGGCGCGCATAGGGCTCGAGCACCTTCTTCATTTCGCTGGCTGAAATGAAGCGCAGGGGCACCACCCGCACCTCGTAGCCACGGGCTCCCGCCGCCGAACCCGTGCGCGGAGTAAGGTTACCGGCCAGCGCGCGGTCCGCGGGCACGATGTTGTAGCGGCCGCCGCTGAAAACCATGCGCGCGTTGTTCCAGCCCAGCACCATCTCCAGGAGGCTAAGCGCTTCAGAGGCGGAGACGGGTTTCGGCGTTCCCAGTGTCACCGTGCCCTGCACCTCCGGTGCGATCACGTAGTTCTGCCCCAGCATGTCGCCCAGAATGGCCTTGACCACGGCGTGCACCGACTCGCCTTCGAAGTTGAACGTGGCCAGGCCACTGGTCGCACCCGCCAGTGCCGGCATCGGCGCCGCGGCGGCGCTGCGGTTGATCATTTGCCCGCTGCCGCGACGGACCGCCGCCTGCGGCCCAGCGGCGGGGAGCTCGGTGGGAGTGAGTGCCGAAGTCTGCGCGCCAACGACCACGCTGCCGTCGGGCGGCGGCATCCCGCGCCGGATGTCCGGCGCCGGTGCGCTGGCGCAGGCCGTCAGCAGGCCGGCCATGAGGAAAACGAGGATCAGACCTGAATTCATGCTGACACTCTACTTGGTGTTGTTGGGCGGCGTGGGCGGCTGCCCGGACTGGCGCAGTTCCGCGCGGCGCGCTTCGAGGCGCTTGCGGATCGCTCCAATCTGCTGTTCGGCAGTGAGATTCGGTGCGTTGACGGTGTTCTGTGCGGCCACGTCCGAACGGCTTGGGTCGGTCGGCACTATGACGCCGGGATTGGGCACGGACGTCGCTGCTGCCGTGCTGGAAGCAGCGTCCGCAGGCACGCTCACCGGCGATTGGGGGTTTGATGATCCGGGCGACGACGGGGAAACAACTGCGGTGGCGCGGGGAGTGGGGGCTTGGCCGCCGGTTCCATCGAACGCACGCAGTTCCAGCATCAGTGGTCCCTCGGGGCCATTGAACGACGCGCTGCGAGGGGCCACGTCCACCAGCCTCCAGTTGGGCATGGACGCCGGCGCCTCGCCCACCTTCAGCCGCACCGATTCGCCGCCCTGCGCCCGCTGCACGATGGCCATGCGCAGACCGGGGGTAATGATCACGCTGGTGAGCACGAAGTCGAACTCACGCGGCTGGTCACCCTGGTTGCCCTGGATGAAAAAAGCTTGCGGCTGACGGCTGCGGTGGAACAGAGGCCGCGCACTGCTCTCGCTGTATTGGGCAAGCGGACCCAGCCGCTCCAGTGCCGCGGGGCCGAGGCTCGGCAAAGGCTTGACCAGGCCCGGATCGAATGGCTTGGGGCTGACCTGCCCGCCCATTCCCAGCAGCGCGAGCAGCCACAGTAAAACTACCCAGCCCGCCACGGCGGCCAGCAACCAGGTGCGCGGGCCGGCGGACTCAATTCGCATCAACCAGCCCTGTTTCCACGGACCTTGCCGACCCGGCCGCCACCGGCGCCGGTGCGCTGGATGGGCGCAGGTAGCCGGACAGATCGAAGCTTACGTCCAGCCCGCTATTGGGGGCATTGCCAGCACCGAACTGGAACGAGTAGTCAGTGCCGAGCACGTTGAGGTTGTCCACGAACAGGCGCGGGGTTCCGCTTTCAAGCGCGTGCAGCACTGCGGCCAGCTCCGGCGTGCCGCACTGCAGACGCACCTGCACCACCACCTGGGTGAAGCGTTCCTCCCCATTGGCGGAGGGCAGCGGCGAGCGGTTATTGATGGCGCAGCTGCGATTGCCCGGGCTGGCGTCACCGACCACGGTCTCCAGCCGCTTCACCAGGCTGGCAGTTGCCAACTCGGCGCTGCTTTCGGGCAGGAAGCTTGGGCGCCGGGCAAGCTGCGCGGTGGTCTCGGCCAGGCGACGCTGGATATCCGGCGCCTGCTGCAGCTCGGTGCGCACGATGAGCTCACGTTCACGGCTGTCCTGCAGCTGCGCGTTGACCTGCAGCATCGGTGCCGTCCACCACGGATGCACCAACAGCAGATAGACCAGGGCCAGCGCCGCCAGCAGCAGCCCCAGGGCCAGCCAACGGTCGCGATCAGCGATTGCCGGTGGCATCGGCTGCTCCTGCGGCGGCCGGTGCTGCCGGCGCCAGCTCAGCGGTGATGCTGAAACGGTCCATGCCCGCCCGCAGGTCAGGCTGCAGGGGGCCACTGAGCGCCGGTGACTTCAACAGCGCAGAGCCCTCCAGCTTGGCCACCAGCGCCGACGGCTCGGGACTGAATCCGGTCATCAGCAAGCGGTCGCCGGTGATGGAAAGCTTCTCAAGGTAGGTATTGTTGGGTAAGCGCCGGCTCAGCTCGTCGATGACCTCAAACGTCGTTGGCCGGCGAGCGCGCGCGGACTGCAGGAACGCGGCCCCCTCGACCATATCCTGGAGGCGCTGCCGCTGTACCGACACTTCCCGTGCCTGTGGAGCACGCTGCTCCACCTGCACGGTGAAGTCACTGGCGGCCTGGCGGCGGTTATGGAGCAGCTGCCAGGCAGCGGCGGCCATCGCCAGCAGCGCAATGCCCGCCAGGATAAGATTCCAGCGCCGTTCCGGATTGATTTCGCGACGGCGCAGCGCCAACGGCAGCAGGTTGACGCCCAGAGGCTGGTCCGCGGCGTCCACCGCATCCACGCCGGCAAGCGATGCGGACATTTCACCGAGCGCGGCCACGGCCTGCTCGAATGGCGCGCGCGGTACGACCACCAATTCCGTATCCAGTTGGCCATCGCTGCGGTGCTCCAGCACGCGCGCATCGAACCGCACCGCGTCCGCAGTGAAGGGAGTCAGCCGATCAACCTCGAAACCGACCACATCGCGCAGGCGCTCGGCGGCGGCCGCTGGCAGCTGGATGCGCCGCCTCAGCACACCGTCCGCTGGCAGCAGCAGCCAGCGCGGCAACCCGAGGAGGCGCCGGCCCAGCACTGCATCAAGCGCGCCAGCCTCCAGCGGCATCGGCAGGACCGCAACTTCGCTCACTCCAGTGGCGTGCTGCCACTGCAGGCGCCACTGATCGCCAGCACGCGACAGCAGCAGGCGATCCTGCGATAACCCCAGGAACTCGCGCCAGCGCAGCGGCACCCAGCGCAGCAGCTCCTCCTTCCACCAGCGCAGAAAAGTGCCCAGACCCACGGCATAGCGATGGCCGAACGGGTTGAACATCGCCGGGGTTCGTGTGGATGTCATCGCGACGTCATTCCTTCCTGCCAGCCCAGCACGGTGTAGGCCGAACCGGGCACCGCGCCGGGACCTGCACGCACCAGCGCGCGCAGCGCCGCTTGCCGACCATCGGCAAGCCGTGCGCGGCTGGAGATACTATACGTGCCGCTGCCGGATGCCACGAACGCCACCGGCCCGCCCGTGCGCTGCGTGCCCACGCGCTGCGCCGCCTGCAGCGCCGGATCCAGCCCCATGGCCAGCAGCACCGGGTCCTGCGCATAGCTGGCATCGGGCTGGGCGCGGCCACTGGAGAGCGTCACGTGCGGTTCGAGCAGCGTGAAAATAGCCGGGCTCATGCCCAGCACCTGTTCCACCTCGGCCAGGCTTTCAAACGCCGCGTCCTTGGCTCCGTAAGGCAGGCCGGCGGCTGCATAGTCGCGATCTTCGGCCCCTCCCCCCACCTGGGTGAGCGAATCACCGTCGCGCCAGTCGAGGATGTTGGCCGCCAGGCGCTCGGCCTGCCCGCGAGGCAACCCCAGCGCCCGCAGCAGCGAGGCGAGTAGCGGGGCCGGCGCTTGGTTCAGATCAACCTTGCCGGTTTCGTCCACGACCGCAATTTCCAGTTCGGCGCCCGCAAAAGACCAGCGATAGATGCGGCCGTCAGGTGCCCAGCGCGTCGCTGGGTCGGCGTGAGTGAGCCGCAGCAGCGCGTATTCGACGCCTGCGCGGGCTATTTCCCGGGCCTGCAGGCCGCCGCTCAGGGATTTGGCCTGCAGCGCTTCGATCCTGGCGGTGAGCGCAAACACGCCTACCAGCGCCGTCAACAGTGCAATCAGCCACAGCACCAGCAGCAGCGCAGCACCGGCCTGGCGCCTCACGGCGGCGGCTCCATGTCCTGGCCAATTTGCTGGGTCCCGCTGGCCTGGGCCAGGGCAACCACCAACAGCGGCCAGGCCCCGCCCTGCAGCGCCTGCACCTGCACCGACACCTGGACGGGCAGCGCATCTGAGGCCGTCCAGCGCTCCTGCCAGGGACCCAGCCGTCCGTCCTGGTCCAGGCCGCGGTAGCGGAAGCGCACCGAGTCCAGTGCGTCGGCGAGCGTTTCCGGCGGTCGCGGCGGTTTTTCCTGCAGCGTCTGCCCGGACTGCACCATGGCGAACGACACGCGCAGCTCGGCACCATCGTCAACGATGAACACGTCGTGGAAATGCGGACCGCCGCGCCCGAGGTAATCCGGCACATCGGCCACGAAACGCATGCGCTGCGGTTCGCCAACAAAACGGTAAGGGCGCGTGGTCACGGGATCGCTGGCGAAGGCGATCATCTGTGCAGAAGCAATGCGCCTGCGCAGGAAGCCGTCGACTGCGCGCATGCGCTCGTTGCGCTGGCTGATGGACTCGCCGCGCTGGGCCATAGCCGTCGCCGAGCGCAGGGTGGCGAACGCCAGCGCGAGGCCCGCGGCGAGCAGCACGGTGGCCAGCAGCACTTCGATCAGGGTGAAGCCTCTCTGAGCCGCGTTCACGGCGGCCCCCGCGCCACATCAAGGACAGGCGGCACCAGGCGCAGGGTGTCAAGCTGCAGGCGCTCGGCCGGCGCCTCACCCCAAAACACTACCAGGCGCAGCTGCATCAGGCGCACGGCGTTGGGGTCCGCCGGCCTGGCCGGCAGAAGTGAGTCCTGATAGGGAACGACCTCAAGGGTCCAGGCATAGCCACTTTCCGCGAACGTGCCCGCACTGCGCCCAGGCCGCAGGGTCTCGCCCACTCCGATCTGGGCCAGCAGCGACTGCGCATGCAGTGCGGCATGTGAGTTCATATTGGCCTGGCGTATCTGCCGTGAGCCGCCGGACAGCGATCCCAGCAGCAGGGTCAGCGCCAGCGCCAGCAGCGCAAAGGCAATGATCACCTCGATCAGGGTGAAGCCGCGCTGGCGCCTGGCGAGTACGCGGTTCATCGTTGCGCTGCGTCGACCGCGGGTGCGGCGCGAGACAGCTTCACTTCACCCGTAAGCCAGGCCACGTCGATGTTCCATGCCGCAGCCTTGGTCCGCAGCTGCACGCGGCCACCGGTAGACGCGCCGTCCGGGAAAAACACGATGCCCCCTTCGTCTGCGCTGGGCTGGGCCTGACGCGCACCGGTGAATTCCACCTCCACTGACGCGGGAAGGCTGCCGCGGCGGCCATTGGCCGCACGCCACTTTCGTGCCTGCGGATCAATCACGATGCGCTGCGGTTCACCCGTGGCAATGGCGTGCGCCCGGGTGTAGCGCAGCTGCGAGGCGAGCTCTTTGGCGCTGGCGCGAAGGCGGCTTCCTTCCAGCCCCCCGGTCAACACCGTGGCGGCCAGCGTGCTGACCAGCGCGATCATGGCAACGACCAGCAGCAGTTCCAGCAGCGACACGCCAGCGGTGCCGCGCCGAGAGCCAAGCCATCGCTGGCGCAATTCTGCCTGCTTCATGGCCCTGCTTATTCGAACTTGATGTCGGCGTTGTAGCTGTCACCGCCGGCTTGGCCATCCTTGCCGAGACTGAGCAGGTCGAACGCCTGTGCCTCACCGGGCGTGCCGAAAGGGGCGCGGGCGGGGTCATCCCGAGCGCGCCGGCGCCACGGCCGGGCGGCACGCTGGAGGTCGCGGTGCGCGACACCGGGCCGGGTATCGACCCGGCGGTCGTGGAG
>JAJAZJ010000237.1 GCA_026785795.1 Pseudoxanthomonas sp. | reverse complement strand
TGGCCATGGGCCGGTCCAGGCCCACCACCGGCGCACCGGTCAGCGCAGAGAACGCATGCAGGTAGCCGCTGAAGTTGGTCAGCAGGATGTGTTCGCCGAACTGGTCCAGGGCCACGCCGGTATAGCGCGGCAGCCAGTTGTCGACGATCTCGGTCTTGTCCTTCATCTCGGGGGTTCCTTGCAGGTCGCTGCTTTGATTGTGGCATGTAGTGCACTTAGCGCACTTGGCAAGCGGTCGCGGGGCGGTTAGCTTCCAGACTGGCTTATCGGGAACACACCATGCGCATCACCCTGTTGGCCGTCATCGGCCTGGTTACGGTTTGCGGCAGCCTGGACGCAGCGCCCGCCCGCTCGCGCTTCACCCAGGACCCGTACCCCAGCACCTATCAACCGATCGCCTCGGGCCCGGTGCTGCTGCGCAACGCCACGGTGCTGACCGGCACCGGCGAACGCCTGGAGGCCACCGACGTGCTCCTGCAGGACGGCCGCATCGTGGGCGTGGGCCAGGGCCTGCAGGCGCCGGCCGACGCCAGCGTAGTGGACGCGACCGGGCGCTGGATAACACCGGGACTGATTGACGTGCACTCGCATCTGGGTGTGTACCCCAGCCCCGGGATGAGTGCGCACAGCGACGGCAACGAGGCCACCGCACCGGTTACCGCCAACGTATGGGCAGAGCATTCGGTGTGGCCGCAGGACCCTGGCTTCCACGCCGCGCTGGCCGGTGGCGTCACTTCGCTGCAGGTGCTGCCCGGTTCGGCCAACCTGATCGGCGGCCGCAGCGTGACCCTGAAGAACGTCACAGCCACGACCTACCAGGCCATGAAATTCCCGAACGCCCCGTGGGGCCTGAAGATGGCCTGCGGCGAAAACCCCAAGCGCGTCTACGGGCAGAAGGGCGGTCCGTCCACGCGCATGGGCAACATTGCCGGCTACCGCGCCGCCTTCATCGATGCCAGCGAGTACCTGCGCAAGAACCAGCCCAAGCCCGCTACGCCCAAGAAAAAGCGCTGGTGGGAAAGCGCCTCCGGCGGCGGCACGTCCGACAGCGCCGGCGACAGCGGCGGCAAGCGCGACCTGAAGCTGGACACCCTGGCCGGAGCCATCAACGGCGAAATCCGCGTGCATATCCACTGCTACCGCGCCGATGAGATGGCCATCATGCTGGACCTGGCCAAGGAGTTCGACTTCAAGGTCGCCGCCTTCCATCACGCCGTAGAGGCCTACAAGATCGCCGACCGGCTGGCGGCCGAAGGCGTGTGCGGCGCGCTGTGGGCCGACTGGTGGGGCTTCAAGATGGAGGCCTTCGACGGCATCCAGGAAAACATCGCCCTGGTCGACCGGCCTGCCAACGGCTGCGCGATCGTGCATTCGGATTCGGAGGAGGGCATCCAGCGCCTCAACCAGGAGGCGGCCAAGGTGATTGCCAGCGCGCGCCGCGCCGGCATGGAGATTGCGCCGGAGCGCGCGATCCAGTGGCTGACCCGCAACCCCGCCCTGTCGATGGGTATCCTGGAGCAGACCGGAACCCTGGAGGCCGGCAAGATGGCCGACGTGGTGGTCTGGAACCAGGATCCCTTCAGCGTGTACGCGCACGCCGATCAGGTCTACGTGGACGGTGCGCGCGTGTATGACCGCAGCGATCGCACGCGCCAGCCCAGGTCGGATTTCATGCTGGGACAGGATGCGGCGACCGGAGGTGCGAAATGAGCGCATCGCCGCTGTCGCGTGATTCCCGGCGCTTCGTGTACCTGGCCTCGCCCTTGCTGGCGCTGGCTTCATTGCTGGCCAGCAGCGCCTTCGCCCAGGATGTGTTGATCCGCAACGCCACCGTGCATACCGCAGGCCCACAGGGCACCCTGCAGAATGCGGACGTGCTGGTGCAGGGCGGCGTGATCCGCGCGGTCGGCAGCAACCTCACGGCGCCTGCATCGGCCAGCGTCGTGCAGGCCAACGGCAGGCGGCTTACGCCTGCGCTGTTCGGAGGCATCAGCGAAATCGGCATCGATGAAGTATCTGGCGAGTCGGCGACCGTGGACAGCGCGGTGAAGCTGTCCAACGACCAGCCGATGCGCCCTGAGTTCGACGTGACCCTGGCCTACAACCCCGAATCGGTGCTGGTGCCGATCGCACGCGTGGAGGGCCTGGGATTCACCCTGCTGGCCGCCAATACCGGCGCTTCATTCCTTGCGGGCCAGGGCGGCGTGGTTCGCCTGGATGGCAGCGCAGATCCGATCGGGCCACGCGTGCTGTTCGTGAAGCTGGGCAATGACGTGCTGGGCCTGAGCGGCAGCTCACGCGCGGCGCAGTGGATGCTGCTGGACCAGATGGTGGGAGAAGCGCGCGGCCGCATCGGCGCGGACTCGCCGCACGCATTGCTCACGCCGACCGGGCGCGCGGTGCTGGCGCGCTACCTGGCGGGCAGCGGACGCATCATGGTCAACGTGGACCGCGCCGCCGATATCCGCCAGCTGCTGCGCTGGGCGCAGCGCGAGCGCGTGCGCATCGCAATCTCCGGCGGCGCCGAAGCCTGGAAGCTGGCGCCGCAGCTGGCGCAGGCGCGGGTGCCGGTGTTCGTGTATGCGCTTGGCAACCTGCCTGGTGACTTCGACGAGATCGGAGCCACCCTGGAGAACGCCGCGCGTCTGCACGCAGCCGGGGTGGAAGTCAGCTTCGCCCAGCCGGGCAACGCCTCCCAC
>JAJAZJ010000236.1 GCA_026785795.1 Pseudoxanthomonas sp. | reverse complement strand
ACGGGTGCGGTCGCGCACGCCCAGCTTGGACAATATGTTGGAGACATGGTTCTTGATGGTGCCCTCGGCCACGCCCAGCGAATTGGCGATTTCCTTGTTGGAAAAGCCGCTGGCCATCAGCCGCAGGATCTCGGTTTCACGGTCGGTCAGCGGATCCGGACGGTCCAGGCTGACAAAGTCGTTGTGCATGTGTTCCAATCCCGACAGCAGGCGCTGGGTGACCACCGGCTGCACCAGCGAGCCCCCCGCCGCGACCACGCGGATGGCGCCGACCAGCTGTTCCAGCGACACGTCCTTCAGCAGGTAGCCTTTGGCGCCCGCCTTGAGCCCGGCCATCACCAGCTGGTCGTCGTCGAAGGTGGTCAGGATGATCGAAGGCGGCAGTTGGCCCAGGGCAGCGAGCGCCTGCAGGGCTTCCAGCCCGGACATCGCCGGCATGCGCATGTCCATCAGGACCACGTCAGGCTTGATCTCCGGGATCAGCTCGCCCGCCTGCCTGCCGTCCGCGGCCTCGGCCACCACCTCGATGCCCCCATCCAGGGCCAGCAGCGAGCGGATGCCCTGCCGCACCAGGGTCTGGTCGTCGACCAGGCAGACTCGGATCATGGGTTCACTCCGGCAAGGGGATTGGCAACGGGCTCGTGGATGGCGGTTTCCGCCGCGTCCGCCGGTATCTGCAGCCGCAGTCGGAATCCCTGCCCGGCCTGCGTTTCGACGCTCATCTTGCCACCAAGCTGCTGCAGGCGTTCGCGCATGCCGCGCAGGCCATTGCCGGCGGTTACCCGGGCGGCACCTCCGCCATCGTCGCGGGCGTCGACCAGGATCTGCCCGCCCTCGCGCCGGCAGCGGATCCACAGGTTGTGCGCACCCGCGTGGCGCACCGCGTTGGTTATGATTTCCTGCGTGCAGCGCAGCAGCACATGGGCGCGTTCGGCGTCGTCCAGGGCCAGTGGCTGCCGGATGTCCAGATGGATCTCCAGCGCCGGAACGTGTTCGGTCAGCATCAACAGGGCCGCGCCCAGGTCGATGGCCTCGCCCTCGCGCAGCTGGCTGACCGCCTCGCGCACGTCGGTCAACAGCAGCCGGGCCAGGGTGTGGGCCTGCTTCACGTGTTCCTGGGCACGGCCTTCGGTCAGGTGGCTGGCAACCTCCAGGTTCAGGCTGAGCGCCGTCAGGTGGTGGCCCAGCAGGTCGTGAAGTTCGCGGGAAATACGCGTGCGTTCGTTGACCCGTGCGCTCTCGGCCAGCAGCATGCGCGTGGCCCGCAGCTCGGCGTTCAGGCGGCGCTGTTCCTCGCGGGCCTCGGTCTGCTGGCGTGCCACATAGGCGGTGACCAGCACGAAGGCCGAAAACCCCACGTAGAAGGTGGACTGGAACAGCGCATCCCAGAAGCTGAAGCCACTGGCCATGAACGAGGGCACCAGCGGCACATGGGCCACCAGCAGCCAGGCCACCGCGGCGCGCAGGCTGAGGATCCAAGGCAGCACCCCGGCCAGCACCAGCAGCAGCATCGCGCTGAGTCCCGTCTGGGTGTAGTAGCCCACCGCCACCGCGGCCGTGGTCAGGACCAGCAGAAGGACGAAATTGACCTGGCTGCCGGCGCGCGAACGACGCAAACCCAGCGACCCCGTGGCCAGCCAGTAGCAGACCCCGAAGGCCAGGTAGGCCACCACCGTCATGGGCACGTTGACGTCGGCCCCGCCGAGCTCGTCCACCCCTCGCGAGGGGGGCAGGAACCAGATGTTCAGGATGATGGGAATGCCCACCAGCGCCCAAGTGTAGAGGCCCGCGGCGCGCAGCAGGCGGGTGTGGCTGATCCGGTTCAACATGCGCCCATCTTAGGCCGAATACCGGGCCCGTACCCTGACCGAAAGTCATGCGTGCCCGGACCGCCAGCCGCCCCCGTCGCTGCCGCCCATGCGATAATCCCGGCGTGGCGCGCGGCCACCGCGTCACGCCCCGGAGTGAATTAATGTCGATTGTCATCCGCGACGTGCGCGAGCATGAGCTGGATTCCGTCCTAGCCCTCAACAACAATGCCGGATCGGCGATCCTGCCGCTGGACTCGGTGCGCCTGCACCGTTTCCACGAGCAGGCCGAGTATTTCCGCGTCGCCGAGCGCGACGGCAACCTGGCCGGCTTCCTGGTCGGTTTTGGCGCAGGCGCGGGCCATGACAGCAGCAACTTCGCCTGGTTCCGCAAACGCTACCCGCGGTTTTTCTACATTGACCGCATCGTGGTGGCCAGCCGCCGCCGCGGCGGCGGCGTGGGACGCGCCTTCTATGCAGACGTGCAAAGTTTTGCCGAGCTGCGCTACCCGCAGCTGGCGTGCGAGGTGTTCCTGGACCACGGGGCCGACCCTGCCCTGCTGTTCCACGGCAGCTTCGGCTTCAGGGAAGTGGGGCAGAACCAGATGCCCAACGACGGCGTACGTGCCAGCATGCTGATGAAGGAGCTGTGCAGCTACCAATGGGTGCACGAAACCTATGGCGACGCCCTGCCGCAAGTCCCGTGGACCCGCAGCAGGCAGCTGCTGGCCGCGGCCGAAAGCCGGTCGACCGGCACATGAGCGCCACCTCCGCCACCCCTGACTACGAGCAGGCCGGTGAGCTCAAGATCGGCCAGGTTGGCATCGCCAACCTGCGCGTACGCATCCTTGACGTGGCCCAGCTGGCCCTGGAAATGCGCCAGCGCGTGGAACGCGCACCCAAGCTGTTTGCGCGCGCGCCGCTGATCATCGACTTCGGCGGGCTGGCCCAGTTGCCGGACCCAGCCACTGCCGAGGCCCTGCTGGAAGGCCTGCGCGAAGCCGGCGTGCTGCCGGTAGGCCTGTCCTACGGCACCCAGGAAACCGAGCGGCTGGCGCAGCAGCTGGGGCTGCCGCTGCTGGCCAAGTTCCGCGCCCAGTACGAACCGGTCGCCGGCGCCGCCCCCACGGCTGGGCGCAGCAGCGAGCCAGTGCCGGCCGAAGCGGCCGCCAAGGCTGCATCCAGGGCTGCGCCATCCGGCAGCAGCCCCGGCATGGTCCTGAAAACCCCGGTGCGCTCCGGCCAGCAGCTGTATGCGGAAAACCGCGACCTGACCGTGCTGGCCACGGTGGGTGCCGGCGCCGAAGTGATTTCCGACGGCTCCATCCATATCTACGGCAGCCTGCGTGGACGGGCGCTGGCCGGCGCCCAGGGCAATACCGATGCACGCATCTTCTGCCGCGAATTCCACGCCGAACTGGTGGCCATTGCGGGCCACTACAAGGTGCTGGACGACATCCCAAAGGAGCTGCGCGGCAAGTCCGTGCAGGTCTGGCTGGACAAGGACCAACTCAACATCGCCGCGCAGTAGCCGCTGGCCGGCGCGCAGGCGTCGTTCCAGCGCACCGTCAAGGCTTCCAACCGAACGCAATACCAAGGAGACGCACCATTGGCTGAAATCATCGTAGTCACATCCGGCAAGGGTGGCGTGGGCAAGACCACCACCAGCGCAAGCATCGCCTGCGGGCTGGCGCGCCGCGGCAAGAAGGTCGCGGTCATCGACTTCGACGTGGGCCTGCGCAACCTGGACCTGATCATGGGGTGCGAGCGCAGGGTGGTGTACGACTTCGTCAACGTCACCCATGGCGAAGCCTCGCTCAAGCAGGCGCTGATCAAGGACAAGCGTTTCGACACGCTGTTCATCCTGGCGGCCTCGCAAACCCGGGACAAGGATGCGCTGACCAGGGAAGGCGTGGAAAAGGTGCTCAAGGACCTGGACGCCGACGGCTTCGACTTCATCGTCTGCGATTCACCGGCCGGGATCGAGAAGGGCGCCTACCTGGCCATGTACTTCGCCGACACCGCGGTGGTGGTCGTCAATCCGGAAGTCTCCAGCGTGCGTGACTCCGACCGCATCCTGGGCCTGCTGGACTCCAAGACCCGCAAGGCCGAGAACGGCGAGACCCTGAAGCCGCACCTACTGCTCACCCGCTACAGCCCGATCCGGGTGGAGGACGGCGAGATGCTCAGCATCAAGGACGTGGAAGAAGTGCTGGGCCTGAAGACCCTGGGCGTCATCCCGGAATCGGGCGACGTGCTCAACGCGTCCAACAAGGGCGAGCCGGTGATCCTGGACCTGGAGTCCAACGCCGGCCAGGCCTACGACGATGCCGTGGGCAGGCTGCTGGGCGAAGACCGCCCGCTGCGCTTCACCACGGTGGACAAGAAAGGCTTCTTCAGCAAACTGTTTGGAGGTTGAGCATGGGACTGTTCGATTTTCTCAAGCCGAAGAAAGAAACCGCGTCCATCGCCAGGGACCGCCTGCGCATCATCGTGGCCCAGGAGCGCAATACGCGCGGTGCGCCGGACTACCTGCCCATGCTGCAGCGTGAACTGCTGGAAGTGATCAAGAAATACGTCAACGTGGATGCCGACGCGGTCAACGTGAAGCTGATCAAGGAAGGTGAGCACGACGTACTGGACATTTCCGTATCGCTGCAGGAAGGCACCGCCTGAGCCGTACCGCAGGAGCGCCCCAGGGGCGCCAGCTCTTCATGTTCGCCTTCGCGTTCAAGAGCTCGCGCCCAGGGGGCGCTCCTGCGAGGATTGAGCGATGATCGAGCGATGATT
>JAJAZJ010000235.1 GCA_026785795.1 Pseudoxanthomonas sp. | reverse complement strand
CATCGCGACTCACGTCGCTCCTACATGAGATACGACCGGACCAACACCGGAGGGCCGGCGTAGGGCCAACGCAGGTGTAATGCAGGAGCAACACAGGATCGCCGTAGCAGCGCGTAGGAGCGACGTAAGTCGCGATGAAGCTTTACCGGGAATGCCTCATCGCGACTCACGTCGCTCCTACAAGAAGTCCTACGCGAGACGCAGATACGAATGAAACGGCCACGGTCAACTGCGGGTGACAATAGTGATATGGCCGTTGGTTTCCAGCACCGCCAGAAGGATATCGCCGATGTCCACGCAACCGGCCTCGCGCAGCGCCTTGTCGAAATCCGCGCCGCTGATCAGCTCCTTGCGTAAGACTTGGCGATAGACCTCGCCATCGCGCGCCAGCAGCACTGGCGAGCCTTCGATCAATGCCTCCGCCTTGGCGCTGTGCGTGGAGACGAAGCCCACGCCCCAGTTCACCGCGATCAGCGTGGCCGCCAGCAGCACACCACCGGCCACCGAGGTGTCAGTTCCCAGCAGCGCGTTCTGCACCGCATTGCCCAGCAGCACCACCAGCAGCATGTCGAACGGGGTGAACTGGCCCATGGTGCGCTTGCCCGACGCGCGGATCATCACCAGCAGCACGAAGTACACCACGCACGCACGCAGCACGAAATGCCACCACGGCATGGCCAGGTCGAAGAACGAAGAAAGCGAGTGCTCCATGGCGTCGATCCACTTGGGGGTTGCCGTGAACATTAGCGCAGTGCGCCAACGCACTGCGCATGCAACCTTCATAAAAAAAAGCCCCGCAAACCCGGGGGGGGTTGCGGGGCCAGGGAACCAAGCCTGGGGAGGGGCCGGGTTCCGGTAGACCTCTCCAGGGGATGGGAGGGATCCGAGACAGACATTGCATCTGTCTGTGCCTAGTTAACCACTCCGGACGTGGCTGCTTCGTGAAGATTGTGGTTAATAAACCGTGATATTTAAGGAATATTCAGTTTATTGAACCGGTCGGTTCTGCATTTATTCCCCGCGTTGCGCTGCAGGAATGTGCTGCAAGCGACGGAAAACACTGCGATTGCAATTCCGGGAATCGCGGGCAGCGCTGACCCAGCTCAATTTCGGGGTCAAACAGCCGGCGTAAGGCGTGAGCAACCGCGGCCCAGACAGTGTTCCTGTCAGTGGGCCTGCTCCCAGTTGTCGCCCACCCCGCTGTCCACCACCAGCGGCACCGACAGGTTCGCGGCGCCGGCCATCAGCCGGGCGACTTCGGGCAGCAACGTGCCCACAAAATCCGCGTCCACTTCGAACACCAGTTCGTCGTGCACCTGCATGATCATCAGCGCACGCGCCGCATGCCCGGCAAGCCAAGTATCCACGCTGATCATCGCGCGCTTGATGATGTCCGCCGCGGTGCCCTGCATCGGCGCGTTGATCGCGGCGCGCTCGGCGCCGGCGCGCTGGCCCTGGGTGCCCTTGCTGATGTAGTCCAGGTACAGGCGGCGGCCGAAGACCGTTTCCACGTAGCCCTGCGTGCGCGCCTGCTGGCGCGTGCGCTCCATGTAGTCGCGTACGCCCGGGTAGCGGCTGAAGTAGAGCGCGATGTAGTCCTGCGCCTCACCGCGGCCGATGCCCAGCTGACGGGCCAGGCCGAACGCGCTCATGCCGTACATCAGCCCGAAGTTGATCGCCTTGGCCGCGCGGCGCTCGTTGCTGGTCACGTCCTCCAGCTTCAGGCTGAACACTTCCGCTGCAGTAGCCCGGTGCACGTCCACGCCGGATTCGAACGCGCGCACCAGGCCCGGGTCCTGCGACAGATGGGCCATGATCCGCAGCTCGATCTGCGAATAGTCGCAGGCCACGATCTTGCGGCCGGCCGGGGCCACGAACGCCTGGCGTATGCGGCGCCCGTCTTCGGTGCGGATCGGGATGTTCTGCAGGTTGGGATCGGACGAGGACAGCCGCCCGGTCGCCGCGCCGGCCTGGTGGTAGCTGGTGTGCACGCGGCCGGTGTCGCGGTTGATCATCTCCGGCAGCTTGTCGGTATAGGTGCTGCGCAGCTTGGCCAGGCCGCGGTACTCCAGGATCACGCGCGGCAGGTCGTGCTGGTCGGCAATGGCCTCCAGCGCTTCCTCGTTGGTGGACGGTTGCCCGGTGGGGGTCTTCAGCAGCGCCGGCAGCTTCAGTTCGTCGAACAGCAGCGCCTGCAGCTGCTTGGGCGAATCCAGGTTGAAGCTGCGCCCGGCCAGTTCGGTGGCCTGCTGCTGCGCGGCCAGCATGCGCTTGGACAGATCGGCGGACTGGCGGCGCAGTTCGTCCGCGTCGATCATCACCCCGTTGGCCTCGATCCGCTCCAGCACCGGCACCAGCGGCATTTCGATGTCGCGGTAGACGCCCTCCAGCGCCGGCTCTGCGGCCAGGCGCGGCGCGAGCGCGCGATGCAGGCGCAGGGTGACGTCGGCATCCTCGGCGGCGTAGCGGGTGGCATCGTCCAGCGCCACCTGCGAGAACAGGATCTGTTTCGCACCTTTGCCGGCCACGTCCTCGTACTTGACGGTGTCGTAACCCAGGTAGCGCTTGGCCAGGCTGTCCATGTCGTGCCGGCTGCTGCCGGAATTCAGCACGAAGCTTTCCAGCATGGTGTCGTCCGCATAGCCGGCCACGCGCACGCCGTGGCGGCGCAGCACGTGCATGTCGTACTTGCCGTTCTGCCCCAGCTTCTTCTTGCTGGCATCGGACAGCAGCGGTGCGAGCGCAGCCAGCGTTGCATCGCGATCCAGCTGCGCCGGCGCGCCGGGATAGTCGTGCGCCAGCGGCAGATACACGGCGCGGCCGGGTTCCACGCAAAAACTCAGCCCCACCAGACTGGCCTGCATCGGATCCAGGCTGTCGGTTTCGCAGTCGAAGGCAATCTCGTCCGCGTCCTGCAGGGTTTCCAGCAGCGCGTCGAGTTCGGCGTGAGCCAGGATGCAGCGGTATTGACCGGCGACCGAGAGCGCCGGATCGATCACTCCAGCCTCGCTGGCGGCTGCCGCGATGAAGCCAGTGCCGCGCGCGCGCGCGGGTTCTTTTTCCGCAGCGGGTGCGGCGCCAGCACCGTTGCCGTCCAGCTCTTTCAGCGCCTGGTTGAAGCCGTAGCGCTGGTAAAGCACGCGCAAGGCATCGACGTTGCGTTCGCGCAGGCCAAGGCTTTGGGCATCACCGTCCAGCGCCACGTCGGTCTTGATGGTCACCAGCTCGCGATTCAACGGCAGCCGATGCACGGCCGCGCGCAGGTTGTCGCCGACCTTGCCCTTGATCTGCTCGGCGTGGGCCAGCACGCCGTCCAGCGAATCGTATTCGGCCAGCCATTTGGCCGCGGTCTTGGGCCCGCACTTGTCCACGCCCGGTACGTTGTCCACGGTGTCGCCCATCAGGGCGAGAAAATCGACGATCTGCCGCGGCTTGACCCCGAACTTTTCGAACACCCGCTCGTCCGAATCCAGGCGGCTGCCGCTCATGGTGTTGACCAACGCAAGGCCAGGGCGCACCAGCTGCGCGAAATCCTTGTCGCTGGTGGAAATAGTCACGTCGATACCGTGGGCATTGGCCTGCACGGCCAACGTGCCGATCACGTCGTCGGCCTCCACCCCGGCCACGCGCAGGATGGGCATCCCCAGCGCCTGCACGATGTCCATCATCGGCTGCACCTGCGTGCGCAGTTCGTCGGGCATCGGCGGGCGGTTGGCCTTGTACTG
>JAJAZJ010000234.1 GCA_026785795.1 Pseudoxanthomonas sp. | reverse complement strand
GCTTCCTGCAGCTGGCGCTGCAATGCCAGGCCCTGAAGTTTGGCGAATTCACGCTGAAGTCCGGGCGCCTGAGCCCGTACTTCTTCAATTCGGGGCGTTTCGACTCCGGCAAGCTGCTGGCCGGCCTGGCCACCTGCTATGCCGACGCGGTGGAGGCCTCTGGCGTCCATTTCGACCTGCTGTTCGGGCCTGCCTACAAGGGCATTCCGCTGGCCACTGCGCTGGCCTGCGAATTCGCAGGACGCGGCCGTGACCTGCCGGTAGCCTTCAACCGCAAGGAGGCCAAGGCCCATGGCGAGGGCGGGGTGCTGATCGGGGCCCCGCTGGAGGGGCGCCGCGTGCTCATCGTGGATGACGTGATTACCGCCGGCACCGCGATCCGCGAAGCCCTGGCCCTGATCGGCGACGCCGGCGGGCAGGTGGCGGGCGTCGTGGTGGCGCTGGACCGCGAGGAAGTGCTGGGCGAACCCGGAGTGGAGTCCGGGTTGAAGTCGCGGCTTTCCGCAGCCCAGTCCGTGGCCATCGACGGCGGCGTGCCGGTGCTGGCGGTGGCCAACCTGCACGACCTGCTTGCTTTCGCCGGCGAAAGCGCTGAACTTGTAGCCCACCGCGACCGACTGCTGGCCTACCGGGCCCGCTACGGCAGCGAACCGACGAACTGAGTGCAGGAGGGACTGCCCATCATGTCCAGGACCATGACATCACTGCTGGCGCTGTCCCTGCTGCTCACGCCACTGGCGCTGGCGCAGCAGGCCGGCGCGCCGGCGAAGAAACTCTATTGCTGGGACGAGAATGGCCAGCGCGTGTGCAGCGATGCGCTGCCCGCCGAGGCCGTGAACCGCGCCCGCGACGAGATCAGCGTCAAAAGCGGCCTGCGCATGGCCGAGGTGGATCGCGCGCTGACCGAGGACGAGCGCGAGCAGGTCGCCACCAACAAGGCCCAGCAACAGGTGGACCAGGCCGCAGCGGACATGCGCCGCCGCACCGACCAGGCCATGCTGATGTCCTACCAGAATGAAACCGAGCTGGGCCGGGTTTTCTCGGAGCGCACCAGCATCGTCGAGAACAGCGTCCGCACCGCCCGCTTCAACGTGATCAGCCTGCGCGAAAGCCTGGTCACCCTGCTGCGCAGCGCAAGCGACCTTGAGCTGGCCGGGCGCGAGGTCCCAGCCGACATGGCCGAGAGCATCGTCCGCCGCCACGATGAGCTGATGCGCCAGCGCCAGCTGCAGGCCAGCTTCGAAAAGCAGCGCGTGGATCTGGACACGGAAATCACCGACACCATTCGCCGCTACCGCCTGCTCAAGGGCGTGGAGCCGGCGAGCTCAACGGACACCGCCAGTGTCACTTCGCCTGCTGCACAGGCCAGCGGCCGGTAGCTCCTTCGTTATTGCCTGGACACCTGCGGGTCAGGGCACCAGAAAGGTCATCCAGGCTTGACCAGTTCACGCGGCGGCGCAGCCCGCTGGACCCTGCCCACCTGCTCCAGCGTGCCGCAGGCGATCAGAACGTGATGCGCACCTGCGGGGCCACTTCAGCCAAGTGGCGGCGGAAGCTGTCCTGGATCCGGTCCAACGCCTGCTGGCTCTCGCCTTCGAAGCGCAGCACCAGCACCGGTGTGGTGTTGGAGGCGCGCAGCAGCCCCCAACCGTCTTCCCAGTCGGCGCGCAGGCCATCAATGGTGGTCAGGCGTGCGCCTTCGAAGCTGGCGCTGTCGACGAAGCGCTGCACGATCTCATGCGCATCATCGTTCGCGCCCAGCGCCAGCTTGAGCTCGGGCGTGGACAGCGCGTTCGGCAGCTCGTTGAGCACTTCGCTGGGGGTCTCGGGGCGGGCGGCAAGGATTTCCAGCAGGCGTGCGCTGGCGTACATGCCGTCATCGAAACCGTACCAGCGTTCCTGGAAGAAGAAGTGCCCGCTCATCTCGCCGGCCAGCTCTGCGCCGGTTTCGCGCATCTTCGCCTTGATCAGGGAATGGCCGGTCTGGCTCATCATCGGAGTGCCGCCGTGGCGCAGGATCCAGCCCTGCAGCTTGCCCGTGCATTTCACGTCATAGATCACCATCGCCCCCGGGTTGCGCTCCAGCACGTCGGCGGCGAACAGCATCAGCAGGCGGTCGGGGTAGATGATCGTCCCTTCCTTGGTGACCACGCCCAATCGATCCGCGTCGCCATCGAAGGCCAGGCCGATGTCGGCATCGAACCGCTTCACCGTCTGGATCAGGTCTTCGAGGTTGTGCGGTTCGCTGGGATCGGGGTGGTGGTTGGGGAAGGTGCCGTCCACGTCGCAATATAGCGGGATGACATCGGCGCCAATGGCTTCCAGCAGCTGCGGCACGATGCCGCCGGCCACGCCGTTGCCCGCATCCACCACCACCTTCAATGGACGGTCCAGCTGCACGTCGTCGGCAATGCGCTGGATGTAGTCGTCGTCCACCTGGCGCTGCATCAGGCTGCCGGGATTGGCGGTTTCATGCAGGCGGTGTTCGTTGATGCGCTCGTACAGGTCGGTGATGGCGTCGCCGGACAGGGTCTGCCCGCCGATTACGATCTTGAAGCCGTTGTAGTCCGGCGGATTGTGGCTGCCGGTGACCGCCACGCAGCTGCCAGTACGCAGGTGGAAGGCGGCAAAATAGGCCACCGGGGTGGGGGCCAGGCCGATGTCGATGACGTTGCGGCCGGCCTTGCGCAGCCCTTCGATCAGGCCGGCGGACAGCTCCGGCCCGGACAGGCGTCCATCACGGCCTACCACGATGTCGCTCAGGCCCTGTTCCTCCATCAGCGAACCGATCGACTGGCCAATGCGCTCGGCGACCTCGACGCTGAGGGTGCTGCCAACCACGCCGCGGATGTCATAGGCGCGGAAGATGCCCGGCTCTACCTCCATGCGCTGTCCGGTGGGGGCGATGACCTCGACCTGCGGCCCAATGCCGGGTCGCGAAACTGGCGCTCGCACCGGCGCCGGTTCACGCTGCAGGGCTTCGGCCAGGGTGGTGTCGCTGCTGTGCTCGATGACCGCCTCGCCTGGTTTGCGCCGCAGGTTCAGCTTCAGCCGGCCGGTGGTGACCAGCACGACCAGCACCGCAAGCGCGGCGAAGATCGTGGCCAGGATCAGGCTGGCGATGGTGCCCATGCCCAGGGCGGCTTCACTGCCGTAGGGCAGCGCCGCGACCACGCGCAGACCGGACTTGCCTACCGGGCGGGCCATCGACTCGGCCCCTTCCGACAGGCTGCCGTCGCCGGCCTGGATGATGCTGTAGCCGCCCTGGCGTAGCCCCAGGTAGGCACGCTCCGGCACTGCGCTGCCCTTGAACGCATCGGTCAATGTCGCCAGCGGCAGGCTGACGAAGACCACCCGGCCCTGGGCCGATGCGGCCAGGCCGAGCAGGCTCTGCTCCCCGTCGCGCACCACCCGGGCCACCGGCTGCTCCTGGATCAACGCCTCTTCCAGCAGGGCCAGCTTGCCGTAGCCAAAGGCGGCAGGATCGGCGTAAACCGCATCCAGGTCGGCGGGCAGGATCTGGGCCGGACCCGCCTGCGCCCAGCCCTTGGACAGGGCGGCGGATGCGGCGGCAGCGTCGCCGGATGCGAGCGCCTGCTGCACCGCCGGGGTGGCCAGGCGGTCGCTGAATTGCTTGGTCTGCGCAAGCAGGGTCTGCTCGCTTTGCGTGAGGCTGGCGTCGCGCGCTTTCAGCAGGCCTTTCTCCAGGTGCTCGTGGCGCCATTGCTGGATGCCGCTCCAGCCCAGCCAGACTGCGAGCAGCACCAGCAGTCCCGCCACCAGCGGCAGCACCCGCCGCAGCTCAGCCAGGGACACGCGCGATTCACTTGGTTTTCTTTCCGCCATCTGTGCTGCCCCTGTCAACGAACGCCGGTGTGGCCGAAGCCGCCTTCGCCGCGCTGGCTGTCCGTAAAAGTATCCACTACCTGCAAGCTTACCCGCGTCACCGGCAGTACAACCAGCTGTGCAATGCGGTCGCCCGGCTGGATGGTGAAGCTTTCCTGGCTCCGGTTCCACACGCTGATCAGCAGCGGCCCCTGATAATCGGCATCGATCAGCCCGGTGCCGTTGCCCAGCACGATGCCGTGGCGGTGGCCCAGCCCGGAACGCGGCAGGATCACCGCGCACAGCCCCGGGTCGCCCAGATGGATGGCGATGCCGCTGGGCACCAGCGCGGTGTCGCCCGGCCCGAGCGGCAGCGGCGCATCCAGTGCAGCGCGCAGGTCCATGCCGGCGCTGGCCACGGTGGCGTAGGCGGGCAACGGCCACTCATCGCCAAACCTGGGATCCAGCAGCTTCACCTGCAGCGCGCGGCTGGCGGAGGTGCTCATGCCTGCAGGCGCTCCACGATCAGGTCGATCAGTTCGTCGGCCAAACGGGTCTTGGGGCCGGCGACGAACTCCCGCTGGCCGTCCTTCCACAGCGCGGTCATCGCATTGCGGTCGCTTTCGAAGCCGCCATCGGCCACGCCCACGCGGTTGGCCACGATCAGGTCCAGGCGCTTGGCCATCAGCTTGCCGCGCGCGTACTCGACCAGGTTTTCAGTTTCCGCGGCGAAGCCGACCACCAGCTTCAGCGCCTGGGTCTGGGCGGCGACCTCGGACAGGATGTCCGGGGTGCGCACCAGGTCCAGGGCCAGTGATTCACCGGATTTCTTGATCTTGCGGGTCGCCGGCACGCGCGGGGTGTAGTCGGCCACCGCGGCGGCGCCGACATAGACGTCCGCCGGGAGTGCGGCAAACACCGCATCGCGCATCTGCGCGGCCGAGCGCACGTCCACCCGGGTTACCCCGGCGGGGGTGGGCAGGTGCACCGGGCCCGCCACCAGCACGACATTCGCGCCGCGCCGGGCGGCGCTGTCGGCGACGGCGAAGCCCATCTTGCCGCTACTGCGGTTGCCCAGGTAGCGCACCGGGTCCAGGTCTTCAAAGGTGGGCCCGGCACTGACCACGATCTTCAGCCCCTGCAGGGCCGCGTCCGTGGGCGCAGCGGCGGCCGACCCAGCCAGCGCGGCCACGATCGCGGCCGGCTCGCTCAGGCGACCGGGACCGGATTCGCCCTCGGCCAGCAGGCCTTCCTCCGGGCCGATCACCTGCGCCCCGCGGCTGCGCAGGGTGGCCAGGTTGGCCTGGGTGGCCGGGTGCTGCCACATGCGCTGGTTCATGGCCGGGGCCAAGGTGAGCGGCGCGGTCGTGGCCAGGCACAGGGTGCTGACCAGGTCATCGGCCAGTCCGTGGGCCAGCTTGGCCAGCACGCCGGCCGTGGCAGGGGCAATCAGCACCCGGTCGGCCCAGCGCGCCAGTTCGATATGGCCCATCGAGGCTTCCGCGGCGCTATCCCACAGACTGGTACGGGTGGGATGGCCGGACAGCGCCTGGAAGCTCAGCGGGGTCACGAACTGCTGCGCGCCGTCGGTCATGGCCACCTGCACCTCGGCCCCGGCCTCGCGCAGCCGGCGCACCAGCTCCAGCGCCTTGTATGCGGCGATGCCGCCGGCCACGCACAGCAGCACCTTCTGGCCGTTCAACTTGTCCGCCACGTCGGGGAATTCCTATCACCGTACAGGCAGTTAGCTTACCCGATGCACCCGCGAGCCCTGATGGTCCCCGCCCGGGTGCGCGCGCACTCTGCTGCCATGCACATACGCGACTGGCCCGCCGAAGAACGCCCCCGTGAAAAGCTGCTGGCCCGCGGCGCCAGCGCCCTGTCCGACGCCGAACTGCTGGCGATCTTCCTGGGCTCCGGCCTGCGCGGGCAGGACGCGGTGCAGACCGCACGCCAGCTGCTGGCTGCACATGGGCCGCTGCGCAGGCTGCTGGATAGCGGGCCGCTGCAGCTGGCCAAGCTGCCCGGCCTGGGCCCCGCCCGCGCCTGCAGGCTGGCGGCGGCGCTGGAGCTGGGCCACCGCCACCTGGCCGCTGGCCTGGAGCGCGGCGAGGTGCTGACCGACCCTGCCAGCGCCGGCCGCTACTTCACGCAGCGCCTGCGCGCCCACGGCCACGAAGTCTTCGCCGCGCTGTTTCTGGACACCCGGCACCGCGCGCTGGGCTTCGAGGAACTGTTCCGCGGCACTTTGGACGGTGCCGAGGTGCATCCGCGTGAAATCGTGCGCCGCGCCCTGGCCCATAACGCCGCGGCGGTGATCGTGGGTCACAACCACCCCTCCGGCGACCCGGCACCGTCGGCCGCAGATCGCGCGGTGACGGCACGGCTGAAGCAGGCGCTGTCGCTGGTGGAAGTACGGCTGCTGGACCATTTTGTGGTCGGCGACGGGCCGGCGGTGTCGCTGGCTGCGCGGGGATGGGTGTGACGGCTGAACCCTGCGGGCAGCCCGGTCAGTTAAAATCGCGGCACCGCATCAGCAGCAGATCCCTGTGAAATCCCAACTCCGCGCCCTGATTGCCCAGGGCATCGACGCCCTGCGCAGCGCGGGCACGCTGCCGGCCGATTCCGCCACCCCGGAATTCGTGGTCGAGCGCCCGAAGACCCGCGAGCACGGCGACTTCTCCACCAATGCAGCCATGCTGCTGGCCAAGCATGCCAATCAAGACGGCGGGCGCAGCAATCCGCGCGCCCTGGCCCAGCTGCTTGTGGATGCCCTGCCAGCTAGCGGCGACGTTGCCAAGGTGGACATCGCCGGCCCCGGCTTTATCAACTTCCACCTCAGCCCGGCCGCGTACCAGCGCGAGGTAGCCTCCGCCCTGCAGCAGGGCCGCGACTACGGCCGCAATGCCTCCGGCGCAGGCCGCACGGTGGGCGTGGAGTATGTCTCGGCCAACCCGACCGGCCCGCTGCATGTCGGCCACGGCCGTGCCGCGGCCATTGGCGACTGCGTGGCAAGGCTGTTGCAGGCCAACGGCTGGGACGCCAGGCGCGAGTTCTACTACAACGACGCCGGCGTGCAGATCGAGAATCTGGCCGTGTCGGTGCAGGCGCGCGCGCAGGGCATCCTGCCCGATGGCGCGGGCTGGCCCGAGGCCGGCTACCGGGGCGACTACATCCAGGATGTCGC
>JAJAZJ010000233.1 GCA_026785795.1 Pseudoxanthomonas sp. | reverse complement strand
GTCAACGAGGGCGACGTGACCAAGATCAGCCCCGAGGAGCGCAAGCAACTGCAGGAGCAGATCGTGGGCCTGCAGGGTGAGAGCGGCGTCCAGTCCTTCATCAGTGCGCTGCGCAAGAACTTCCGCGTGACCCGCCACGAAGACCGCTTCTAGTCGCGTTCGCGCCACTGTTGTGACGGCTGCGAAAAAGCCCGGCAACGCCGGGCTTTTTTCTGGGTGGCGTCGGTTCGATACGGCCGCCCGTCAATGGTGATCAAAGGTGGCGACGATCACCCGTCTGCGCTGAGTCCGGTCATGCCCAGGATGTTGTAGCCCGCGTCCACGTAGGTCACTTCGCCGGTGACCCCGGCGGCCAGGTCGGAGCACAGGAATGCGCCAACGTTGCCGACGTCTTCGATGGTGACCGTGCGGCGCAGCGGTGCGTACTCCTCCACGTGCCCCAGGATCTTGCGGAAGCCGCCGATGCCGGATGCTGCCAGGGTCTTGATGGGTCCGGCAGAGATGGCGTTGACGCGGATCCCCTCCGGACCCAGGTTGAGGGCCAGGTAGCGCACCGTGGCCTCCAGGCTGGCCTTGGCTACCCCCATGACGTTGTAGTTCTGCAGCGCGCGTTCGGCACCCAGGTAACTGAGGGTCAATATCGCCCCGTGGCGACCCTGCATGAATGGGCGCGCGGCCTTGGCCAGCGCGGCCAGCGAGTAGGCCGAAATGTCGTGCGAGAGGGCGAAGTTTTCCCGCGTCAGGCCATCCAGAAAGCCACCGGTGATGGCCTCGCGCGGGGCAAAGGCTATGGCGTGGACCAGGATGTCGAACCGGTCCCAGTGCTGGCCCAACTGCTCGAAGCAGGCGCTGATCTGCGCGTCATCGGCCACGTCGAGCGGCAGCACGATATTGCTGCCGAACTCGGCCGCCGCCTTTTCCACGCGGCCTTTGAGGCGGTCGTTCTGGTAGGTGAAGGCCAGTTCGGCGCCTTCCCGGTGCATGGCCTCGGCGATGCCGGACGCAATGGAGCGGTCGCTGGCGATGCCGGTGATGAGTGCGCGCTTGCCTTGCAGGAAACCCATGGATGTTCTCGCAGTTTGAGCCGTGCGCGCATTTTGACACTTTTCACCAGCGGGTTATCGGGCACGTTGGGTGCTGCGTCACTCGCTGGCGTTGGTCTCAAGCTTCAACACCATGCCGGGCTGCAGCACTGCGGTGTTGACCAGGCCGTTCAGCGCCAGCAGCTGCTGCGGCTGCAGGCCGTAGCGACGGGCGATGGTCCAGGCGGATTCACCGCGGCGTACCGTGTGCGTGCCGGTGGCGGCAACGGTGGGCTGCCGGGTTGTTGCCTTCTTGCGTGATGTCGCCAGCGGCGCCTCGTTGACCAGTGCGATCGAACTGAGCGGTTCGTGGACTGCGGCAGGCGCCAATACCCGCAGCGGCTTGACGTTTGCCGGCAGTCCGCCCGCCAGTGCCGGGTTCAGGCGCTTGAGCAGGCCGCTGTCGTGGCCCTGCTTGCGGGCCCAGGCGTCCAGGCTGCCAGCCTGCGCGGGCAGGGCCTGCGGCGCCAGTCGCGGCACCGGGCGGTCGAGTGAGCGCAGCCATTCTTCGCGGTCATCGGCCAGCTGGAGGATGCAGGCCAGTGCATGCAGTTTTTCCACGTAGGCGTAGGTGATGCCCGACAGGCCAGGCAGCTGCGCCGGGTTGGCGTTCTGTGAATTCACGCCGGCGCGGCGCATGGACTGCAGCACCCGGTACTCGCCGGCGTTGTAGCCCATCACCGCCAGGCGCCAGTCGCCGCCGAACATGCCGTGCAGGGTCTTGAGGTAGCGCACCGCCGCCTGGGTCGAGTCCACCGGCGACAGGCGCCCGTCATACCCATCGCGGATGACCACGCTGTGGTTGCGGGCGGTACTGGCGATGAACTGCCACAGTCCAGCTGGGCCGCTGGGGCTGCGGGCGCCCGGCTTGTAGCCGCTTTCCACGAACGGGATCAGGGCGTATTCGGTGGGCAGGTTAGCCGCGCGCAGGGAGTCGACCACGTAGCCAAACAGCGGCAGCAGGTCATCACTGGCCTTGGACAGCTGGCCGGGGGCGTGGCCAAAGTGCTGCTTCCAGCGCGGGCTGGTGGCGGCGGCATCACAGCTGGGGTCTGCCAGCCCGGCGCGGAAGCTTTCGTAGATCTCGCGGCCGTTGCGCTCGAGCGACGGCTCGGGAGGCAGCGGCAGGGGCGCGAGCATGGCGACCCCGGCAGGAGAAGAATCCGGGAGCATGGCCTCCGGCTCCGCAGCTTCGACCGCCGCCGCGAGCAGGCACGCGCAGGCGACCAGCAGCAGCTTCCCGTGGGGCTGCCTCATGCGGGGAAGCCGTCCTTCCAGCGCCGCAATTCGGCGAATACCTCCACCCTGCTTCCGGGCTGCCTGCCCAGGCGCCTGGCTACGGAGTCGCGGACGGCCGCTGCGTCCACCCGCAGGAACGGGTTGGTGGCGCGCTCGGTGGCCATCGAGACGGGCAGGGTGGGGCGTCCGGCATCGCGCATGGCTTGGGCTTCCTGGGTGCGGCTGCGTAGCGCCGGGTTGGCGGGGTCCACGGCCCGTGCAAAGGCGGCGTTGGCCAGAGTGTACTCGTGGCCACAGCAGACCGCGGTTTCCCCGGGCAGCGCGGCCAGGCGCTCCAGGGAGCCCAGCATCTGGGCCGGGGTGCCCTCGAACAGCCGCCCACAGCCCATGCTGAACAGCGTGTCCCCGCAAAACAGGTGCCCGCCCGCCCCGTGAAACGCAATATGGCTCAGGGTGTGCCCGGGTACGGCAATCACCTCAAAATCCCAACCGTT
>JAJAZJ010000232.1 GCA_026785795.1 Pseudoxanthomonas sp. | reverse complement strand
TGTGGACCGATCCGGCCAACTATCCGGCCCTGCTGCCCGGCTGGCGCGCGCAGGACCACGCACGCCTGGCCGAAGTATTCGATGCCTGGAAGAACGATCCGCCGGCCTGGCCGTAAGCGCTGGCATCCGTCCGGCCGCGGTTTCGCTACCCTGCAGCGCAGTTGCATCCAGACTGGCGGCACTCCCGATGATCAATAACCGGCTTGACCCCGCCCCCGCGCGTGCACAGCTGTTGCGCGACGGACGCGTGCAGGTCGCCGACTATCTGCAGGACGGCGCCGCGGAGGCCCTGCACCAGTGCCTGGCTACGCAGGTGCCGTGGACCCTGGCGCTGCGCGACGCGCAGGGCGCCCGGACCCTGCCTGCACACGAGTACGCCGCGCTTTCGGCGCAGCAGCGCGCGGAGCTGTTTGCCCGCCTCGCCGCCGAGGGCAGCGGCGACCAGTACCGCTTCGTCTACGACAGCTACATGATGCTGCGCGCCCACCAGGAGGGCCGTGACCCGGGCCTGCTGCTGCATCGGGTGCTGGAGTTCTTCAACAGCCCGGACTACCTGGCCTGGGTGCGCGCGCTGACCGGCGACGAGCGCATCCGCCGGGTCAATGCGCAGGCCACCGCCTACCGGCCGGGCCAGTTCCTGCGCTACCACACCGACGCCGACAGCAACGAGGGTCGCCTGTATGCCTACGTGCTGAACCTGAGTCGGCACTGGCAGGCCGACTGGGGCGGGCTGCTGCAGTTCATCGGCACTGACCACGCGGTGCAGGACACCTACCTGCCGCGCTGGAATTCACTCTCGCTGTTCAAGGTGCCCGCAGGCCATGCCGTGTCCATGGTGATGCCGTGGTCCGGCGAGCAGCGCCTTGCCATCACCGGCTGGTGCCTGACCTGAGCGCAGCGTGCATGTTGTGCCCTGGATGGGTAACGTGGCCTGCCCTGTCACCCAACCTGCCCGATCGGGCCGTGGAGCAAGCGATGCAACGCAGCCGCCGATTCCTCGCCGCACTCCTGCTGGCGCTGGCCGTCCCGGGCATAGCCGCCGACCGCATCACCGGGCGTAGCTTCGCCACCCGTTCGGAAGTGATCGCACCGCACGCGATGGCCGCCACCTCGCATCCACTGGCGACGCAGATTGCGCTGGACGTGATGAAGCAGGGCGGCAGCGCGGTGGACGCGGCCATTGCGGCCAACGCAGCCCTCGGCCTGATGGAGCCCACCGGCAACGGCATCGGCGGTGACCTGTTCGCGATCGTCTGGGATCCGAAAACCAGGCAGCTCTACGGATACAACGGCTCAGGTCGTTCGCCCAAGTCGCTGACCCTGGAGCATTTCCAGAAACTGGGCCTGCAGGACATTCCGCCGCTGGGGCCGCTGCCGGTCAGCGTACCGGGCGCGGTGGACGGCTGGTTCGCCCTGCACGAGCGCTTTGGCCGCATGCCGATGGCCGCGGTGCTGGACCCGACCATCCGCTACGCCCGCGGCGGACATCCGGTGGCCGAGACCGTTGCCTACTACTGGAACCGCTCGGTGCCGCGGCTGTCGCCGTACCCGGGCTTCAAGGAGCAGTTCACCGTCAATGGCCGTGCCCCGCGCACCGGCGAGATGTGGAAGAACCCCAACCTGGCTGACACCCTGCAGCAGATCGCCGACCGCGGCCGCGACGCGTTCTACAAGGGCGATATCGCCCGCACCATCGACACCTATTTCCGGGAAAACGGCGGCTTCCTCAGCTACGAGGACATGGCCGCCCACCAGGGCGAATGGGTGCAGCCGGTCAGCACCAACTACCGCGGCTATGATGTATGGGAACTGCCGCCCAATGCCCAGGGCATTGCCGCACTGCAGATGCTGAACATCCTGGAGGGCTACGATTTCTCCAGAATTCCGTACGGCAGCGCCGAACACCTGCATCTGTTCGTGGAGGCCAAGAAGCTGGCCTTCGCCGACCGCGCGCGCTGGTACGCCGACCCCGCGTTCCAGCCTGCGCCAGTGGCCAAGCTGATTTCCAAATCGTATGCCGATGCGCGGCGCAGGCTGATTTCACCGGACAAGCCGCTGCGCGAAGTGCAGCCCGGCACCCCGGCGCAGCTGGACCAGGGCGACACCATCTACCTGGCCACCGCCGATGCCGACGGCATGATGGTGTCGCTGATCCAGTCCAACTACCGCGGCATGGGCAGCGGCATGGCCCCGCCGGGCCTGGGTTTCATCCTGCAGGACCGCGGCGAGATGTTCGTACTCACCCCGGGCCATCCCAACACGTTTGCTCCGGGAAAGCGCCCGTTCCAGACCATCATCCCCGCGTTCATCACCAAGGATGGAAAGCCGTACATCAGCTTCGGGCTGATGGGCGGGGCGATGCAGCCGCAGGGTCATGTGCAGATCGTGATGAACCTGGTGGATTTCGGCATGAACCTGCAGGAAGCCGGCGACGCGCCGCGCATCCACCACGACAATGACACAGAACCCACCGGCCAGAACACGCCCATGCGCGACGGGGGCGTGGTCCAGCTGGAATCCGGATTCCCGTATGAAAGCATCCGCGCGCTGATGGACAAGGGCCACCACGTGGAGTGGGCGCTGGGGCCGTATGGCGGCTACCAGGCGATTCGCTACGATGCCGCCGAAGGCGTGTACTACGGTGCATCGGAAAGCCGCAAGGACGGACAGGCCGCCGGCTATTGATGTGCAGGAGCGGCCCATGGCCGCGAGCTCTTGGCATGATCGCAGTAAAGCTCGCCGCCAGGCGCCGCCCCTGCGCTGTTGTTCGTTTTGCCCGCGCATGGATCATTTTTTGGAGTGATCGATGGACTTGGATATCGGGGATAAATTCGTGAACTGGAAATTCATGTTGTTTTCGTCAAGCATGGCGGCATGTGCGGCGTTGCTGGGCGGCTGTGCGAGCACCCCCACGGCGGCGGTTGAGCAGAACGCGTACTGGCAGCGCGTGGCGACTTCATTGCAGCAAAGCACGCAATTGCGGGAGCGGATGTTTGCTGCAAACCTGCTTGGCCTGGGGGTGACAATTGATGAGCTTTCGGCGCAGCAAGCATCTGAAAAAAAGCCTGCCTCTGCGAATCCTGCCTCACTCGCTGCTGCCCGCGCCCTGATTGCTGAGGCCGAGCATTCCGATGACCCACTCGCCCTGTCCTTGGCAACGCATGCAGCCAGCACTATTGGCGACCATGCGCTTGCGTCCAGCATGGCTGCGCGCTGGCAAGCGGTGGAAGCAGACAACCTGGTGCCACGGTTGTACACCAGCGCGCCGATGGCAACCTTGCTGGCGGGGGCGCGTGACACGAGCCGTTATGACACCCACGGCTACGACCAAGTACGCTTGATGGCATCGGTGTTAACCCGGTTTCCGATGACACGTGAAGAAACGGGATCCAGTTCCAACTCGGCTTTCTTCAACGACGCGCTGCGTGCCTGGGCGAACGCTTTTGGTATCTGGGTCGCGGTAAGCATGCCCGCTTTCCAGACGCTGACCAACGAATGCAAGGGCCCCGCGCTGGAGGCCACGGCAAGCCGGCGCGAGGATTGCCTGCACGTTGCCAAGGTCATGGCAGGCGACCCCAGCGACCTGCTGTCCAAGGGTATTGGCATCAGCATGCTGGAGCGTGCTGCCATCACGCCAGAGGACATTGCCTTGGCGACCGCCCTGCGCAGGAACAAGGAATGGCAGCAACCGCAGTATTTCGCGGCGTTCATCCAGGACAAGGATGAACAGGAGCAAATCAGCGACATGCTGCGCCTGCTCAATACTCCCGGTGTTGGCAACGAAATCCAGC
>JAJAZJ010000231.1 GCA_026785795.1 Pseudoxanthomonas sp. | reverse complement strand
GAATCGACCTTGGGCAACTCCCAGTGGAAGAAATAGCGTGCCGCACTGCGCTTGCCCTGGTGGAAATCGCTGTCCTTGCCCTCCGCCGCCACGGCCTGCTCCAGCCAGATCCAGGCGATGGCCACATGGCCAAATGCCTCCAGGTAGACGCTGGCGTTGGCCAGGGTCAACTGCGGGTCGCCCGCCGCCCACAGCGTGCGAGTGACTTCTGCCAGGCGATTGAACCGGTTTTCCAGCGCAGCCGCGTACTGCGCCAGCGCGCCGTGGGCCTTTGCCGCGGCGACCGTGGCGGCCACGCGCCCGGCGAACAATTTGAATGCGGCGCCGCCGTCCATCACCACCTTGCGCCCCAGCAGGTCCAGGCCCTGGATGCCGTGCGTGCCTTCGTGGATCGGATTGAGGCGGTTGTCGCGGTAGAACTGCTCCACCTTGTACTCACGCGTGTAGCCGTAGCCGCCATGCACCTGGATAGCCAGGTCATTGGCCGCCAGGCACCACTGCGAGGGCCAACTTTTTGCAATTGGGGTCAGGATATCCAGCAGCAGGGTCAGATCGGCCTTCTGCTGCGGGTCCTGACACACCCGTGCCTCATCGACCAGTCGCGCGCAGTACAGGTTGAACGCCAGCCCGCCCTCCACGTAAGCCTTTTGTGCCAGCAGCATGCGCTTCACGTCGGCGTGCTGGATGATGCGTACCTGCAGGCTGGCAGGGTCCTTGCCCACACTGCCCAACGGCCGGCCCTGCGGGCGATTGCGCGCGTAGTGCAGCGCATGCAGGTAGCCGGTGTAGCCCAGCGCCACCGCGCCCAGGCCTACGCCGATGCGGGCCTCGTTCATCATGTGGAACATATACCCAAGCCCATGGTGCGCTTCACCCACCAGGTAGCCGATGGCGCCGCCTTTGCCCTGTGGACGATAGCGCGTGCCTTCGCCGAAGTTGAGCAGGCAGTTGACCGTGCCGCGATAGCCCATCTTGTGATTGACTCCGGCCAGCTGCACGTCATTGCGTTCGCCGGCCTTGCCGTCGTGGTCAAGCAGGAACTTGGGCACCAGCAGCAGGGAGATTCCCTTGACCCCGGGAATCAGACGCCCGTCCGGCCCGGGAATCTTGGCCAGCACCAGATGCACGATGTTCTCTGACAGTTCGTGGTCGCCGCCGGAAATCCACATCTTGTTGCCGGTTACCCGGTACTGCGGACCGAACGGCGAATCGCCGTCCGGCTCGGCGCGGGTGGTGATATCCGAAAGCGACGAGCCTGCCTGCGGTTCGGACAGGCACATGGTGCCGAAGAAACGGCCTTCCAACTCCGGCCTGACGAAGGCCTCGACCAGCGCCTCGCTGCCGTGGGCCAGCAGCAGGTTGGCGTTGCCCATGGTCAGCAGCGGATAGGCGCTGGTGCCCACGTTGGCCGCGTACAGATAGGTCAAGCCCGCTTTTTCCACCACGCTGGGAAGCTGCATGCCGCCCAGCGCGTAGTCCTGGCTGCCCGCCAGCAGGCCAGCTTCGGCGAAGGCCTGCAGCGCGGGCCTGATCTCATCGATCATGCTGACCGCGTGCCCGTCGAAGTGCGGTTCGTGCTGGTCCGCCTTCTGGTTGTGCGGCGCGAACAGTTCGGTGGCGATGCGTTCGCAGGTGTCCAGCACCGCGTCGAAGGTTTCCCGGCTGTGGTCTGCATAGCGTTCGGCCGAAGCCAGGGCGCACACGTCCAGCCACTCATAGAGCATGAATTCCAGGTCACGGCGCGAGAGCAGCAGGGAGTCCATGGGCTGGCTCAGGCAATCTCGAACAGGCCGGCGGCGCCCTGCCCGCCGCCTACGCACATGGTGACCACGGCGTACTTCACGCCGCGGCGCCTGCCCTCGATCAGGGCATGGCCCACCAGGCGTGCGCCGCTGACGCCGTAGGGGTGGCCCACCGCGATTGCGCCCCCGTTGACGTTGATGCGCTCGTGGGGGATGCCCAGGGTGTCCATGCAGTACAGCACCTGCACGGCGAAGGCCTCGTTCAACTCCCACAGGCCAATATCGTCCACGCCAAGGCCTGCGCGCTGCAACAGCTTGGGCACGGCGAAGACCGGGCCAATGCCCATTTCGTCCGGCTCACAGCCGGCCACGGCAAAGCCGCGGAAGAGACCCAGCGGCTGCAGGTTGCGCTGCGCGGCCAGCGTCGCGTCCATCACTACCACCGCCGAAGCGCCGTCGGAAAACTGGCTTGCGTTGCCGGCGCTGATCACGCCACCCGGCACCGCGCTGCGGATCCTGGCCACGCCTTCGTAGGTGGTGTCGGCGCGTATGCCTTCATCCGCGGACAGGGTGACTTCACGGGTCATCATCTGGCGGGTGGCCGGATCGGCAGTGCCGGCCAGCACGGTGATGGGCACGATTTCATCGTCAAACCTGCCGGCCGCCTGGGCCGCCGCTGCGCGCTGCTGGCTCTCGGCGCCATAGCGATCCTGGCGTTCGCGCGAAATGCCGTAACGCTTGGCCACGGTCTCCGCGGTCTGCAGCATCGGCCAGTACAGCGCCGGCTTGTGCTGCAGCAGCCAGCCCTCGGCGAGCATGTGCTGGTTCATGTACGGCTGCACGCAGGAAATGCTTTCCACCCCGCCCGCCACGTGGATGTCGCCCTCACCTGCGATGACCCGCTGTGCGGCCATGGCGATGGTCTGCAGGCCAGAAGAGCAGAAACGGTTGACCGTGGCGCCGGGCACGGTCACCGGCAGCCCGGCGCGGAGAGCGCACTGGCGCCCGATATTGACCCCGGTGGCGCCTTCGGGATTGGCGCAGCCCATCAACACGTCTTCCACTTCGGCCGGGTCAACGCCCGCGCGCGCGACCGCGTGCTGGACCACGTGGCCACCCAGGGTGGCGCCGTGGCTCATGTTGAAGGCGCCTTTCCAGCTTTTGGCCAGTCCGGTGCGTGCGGTGGAAACGATGACGGCTTCTTTCACGGTAGTTGTCCCGGTCAATTGGATGATGGATTTAGGTGTAGGAG
>JAJAZJ010000230.1 GCA_026785795.1 Pseudoxanthomonas sp. | reverse complement strand
GCTGCGCACGCGCTCGGGTGCGGCCGACAGGATCAGGATCGCATCGTCGCTGGACATGCGCATCAGCTGCCTGCGACGGCGCGCGAACTCGGCAGCCGAGATGCCCGTGGACGCTTTCAAGGATCTGTTGGAGCTGTCGGCAGGGGTCACGTTGATTCACCCAGGCCGTCCGGTGTGCGTACGTGCGGACGCGAGAGGCTGGCCGCCTGTTCAAGCCGCCCACGGGCCTTTCGCAGTCGCGGCGGGGCAAGCCGAGGGACCCTGCCCGAGCCCGAACGGGGCGCGGCCATCATTCGGTCGTGTATCGACATACGTTTCCCTGGTCCCTTCCTGCCGCGCACGCGCCCAGGTGCGGCGTGAGCCATCCCGACCGCGTTGAACGTCACTAGTTCAGGCTCTGGCGATGGCGCGGGCCCAGCACGCAGTCGCCGTGCAGCAGTAGCACCGCGACCCGCACGAACTCCTCGATCTCGGCCAGCGCCGCCTCGTCTTCGTCGTCTTCGCCGCTTTCCGGCTCAGCCTGGGCCAGGCGCGCCAGGTCCTGTAGCGCTTCGCTGGCTTCCTCTGACAGCGGCGGCCGGGCACCTGCCGCCAGCCCAAAACCACCCAGGTAGCCGCGGCACCAGTCGAACAGCGCCTCGGCCCGTGCCGCCAGCGACTCGTCGGCCCCGGGCAACAGCAGCTCAAATCCGAATCCGCCGTCGTCCAGCTGGCCGGCGCTGATCAAGCGCAGTGCGTCCAGCGGCCCGCCCGTGTCGGGATCGGGCAAATCATCATCGGCCAGTATATGAGCCAGCCAGCGTGGCGTGTTCTCTCCGGCGCCCGACAGCCAGCCGCACAGGCCACCGTGCAGTTCCGAGGGCTGCACGCCCAGTCCGGAACGCTGCACGGCCAGGGCGACATCGGCAATCGGGGGAAGCTGGGGCATTGCATGCAGTCCACGGGACACGTCGGCTAAGCCGACCTGGGGGTTGAAAGTGTAACAACGAAACCTGCGGCCACGGCTTGTTCTGCGGTCGCCCCCACGCCTACACTCAGGCGTGCTCCGGCCCCCGCGCCGTGGCGGGGGACTCGACGACCACATGGGATTCTTGGCTGCCACCGTCTGGGCTGCCCCGGCAGCGCAAGGCTGGCCGCGCCTGCTGGTGCTGCTGGTCGTTGCAGTGCTGTTGCTGGCCGTGGTGGCTATTGCCGTGCGGCGTCTCTGGCCCGTCTTCGGCCGATCGCGGGCGGAACCCTCGCGCGCCGAGATCCTGCGCGAGCGCGACGAGCACCTCAAGCTGGCGCTGTGGGCATCGGGCGAGCATTTCTGGGACTTCGACCTGGTCAGCAAGCGTATGCACCGACTGCGCGCCGACGAAAACGGGCCGCACACCGCTGAGATCGCGGTGCTGACCCGGAAGAGCGATATGCCCACGATCCACGAGCAGGACCTGCCGCTGGTAAAGCAGCGCCTGCGCAGTCACCTGCAGGGGGAAACCCCGATCTTCGTTTCCGAACACCGCATGGACCTGGACGGCAATGGCAGCTGGGTGTGGGTACGTGCCCGCGGCCGAATCGTGGAGCGCGACCTTGGCGGTCGTCCGGTGCGCATTGCCGGCACGGCCCGCGACATCACCGCAACCCGCAACGCCGAGTACGAGCATCGCATCGCCAGCGAAGTAATGCGCAGCATGAGCGAGGCCGTGGCGGTGCTGGACTGGAACCAGAATTTCATCGCCGTCAACAAGGCCTTCGCCCGCATCACCGGGTATGCCGAAGACGAGGTGATCGGACAGCCCGCCTCCCTGCTGGACAGCCGCCAGCACGAGGAGGACTCCACCGCCCGCATGCTGGGCGGGCTGCAGCAGGACGGGAGCTGGTCTGGCGAAGCGTGGAAGGTACGCAAGGACCGCGAGGAAATCCTGTGCAGGCTGGAAATCAACGTGGTGCCCGATGCCAGCGGCCTGCGCCGGCTTTACGTGCTGGTGCTCAACGACATCACCGAGCAGAAACGTGCCGAACAGGAGCTGCGCTACTTGGCCAACTACGACACCCTGACCAGCCTGCCCAACCGGTCGCTGTTGTCCGAGCGCCTTTCCCGCGCCATCGTCCGCGCCCGGCGCGAGAACGGCAGGGTCGCGGTGCTGTTCATCGACCTGGACCGGTTCAAGGACATCAACGACTCGCTTGGCCACGCCACCGGCGACCGCATCCTGCGCGCCGCCGCCGCCCGCGTGCAGCAGACGGTCGGCGCGCAGCACACCGTGGCGCGGCTGAGCGGCGACGAGTTCACCGTGGTTGTGGAGGACATCGGTTCGTCGCGCGAAGCCGAGGATATCGCCCAGCGCATCATCACCGCTTTCAAGCAGCCCTTGAGCTTCGGCGACGGGCTGGAGCTGTCGGTCTCGCCATCCATCGGCATCAGCCTGTATCCCGACCACGCACAGGTACCCACCGACCTGCTCAAGCACGCGGACACGGCCATGTACCAGGCCAAGGCGGCCGGTCGCCACACCTACCAGCTGTACTCCGAAAAGATGGACGAGAAGACCCGCCACCGTGCCATCCTGGCCAATGCACTGCGCCGTGCGCTGGAGCGCAACGAGCTGTCCCTGGTCTACCAGCCGCGCATGTCGCTGAAACAGCAGCGCATTACCGGCGTGGAAGCGCTGCTGCGCTGGCACAGCAAGGAGTTCGGCGAAGTTTCGCCGGGCCAGTTCATTCCGCTGGCGGAAGAATCGGGACTTATCCTGGAGATCGGCGCCTGGGTCCTGCGCGAGGCCCTGCTCACCCTGCGCCAATGGCACGAACTGGGCCTGCAGCACCTGATCGTGTCGGTGAACGTGTCCGCGCTGCAGCTGCAGCGCGGCGACCTGGCCGACGTGGTAGCCCGCACCCTGGCCGAAACCGGCATGACGGCTGCGCATCTGGAGCTGGAGCTGACCGAAAGCGTGATCATGGCCAATCCCGAAACCAACGCAGACACGCTGCGCGCCTGCCGCCGGCTGGGCGTGTCGCTGGCCATCGACGACTTTGGCACCGGTTATTCCTCGCTTGCCTACCTGAAGCGGCTGCCGTTGACCACGCTCAAAATCGACCAGGAGTTCGTCGGCGACCTGACCCACGACGTGGATGACGAAGCCATTACCAGCACGATCATCAACATGGGCCATTCACTGTTGCTCAACGTGGTCGCCGAGGGCGTGGAGACCGCCGCCCAGCTGCAGTTCCTGCATGATCACGGCTGCGACGAGATTCAGGGCCACTGGATCTCGCACGCGCTGGGCGCCGACGCCTGCCTGCAGTTCATCTGCAAACACGGCCCGGGCCCTACGGCGGCCCATGCCATGCCCTGAGCCGGGGCCTTGGCAAGTACCCACCACGGACAACTCCCGGGACCGCTTGACCACCCACCGGCAGCGCGCCTATCGTGGCGGCATGGACAAAGGTGCTTCCGATTCGCTGCGCAGCCTGGCCGCGCGTATCCAGCAGCTGGTCGACCAGTGCCAGCGCCTGGCTGATGAGAACCGCAGCCTGCGCAGCCAGCAGGAACAGCTGATCGGCGAACGTTCCCAGCTATTGGCCAAGAATGAACAGGCCCGCTCGCGGGTAGAAGGAATGATCACCCGCCTGAAGTCGCTGGAGCAGCACACGTGAGCACCACCGAGCCGGTCAGCGTGCACATCCTTGAGCGCGAATACACCGTGGGCGTGGAGGCCGGCGAGCGCAGCAGCCTGATGGCAGCGGCCAAACTGCTGGACAGCAAGATGCGGGAAGTGCGCGGCAGCAACAAGATGGCCGCAGTGGACCGCGTGGCGGTGCTGGCCGCCCTGAACCTGGCACACGAACTGCAACAGCTGCGCGACGAACGCAGCGCCAGGGACAGCGAGCTGGTGCGTACCCTTTCCAACCTGCATGAGAAGCTCGACGCGGCCCTGGACGCACCGCGCTGATCCAGGTTCCACGCCCGCCACGCGTGCGTGGAACCTCCACTGGATGCGCTGGCCTGCAACTCACCGTGAACCACGGCCGACGAACGGACTTTGCATTCGCGGCTGCACCGGTATACTGATCGCGCATCCTCTGCCGTGAACGACGGCATGCAAAACATTCGCCTTGTCCCTTAATTACGACCACGGGAAGGGAACGGAAGCCGGGAGTGCAGGTCCGCCTTGTAGCGGAAAGCCCGATGGCCCCCAACTCTTCCCACTTGAACCCAGGGTTCAAGGTCGTTTCGCAGGCATCGTCATGGCGGAGGGTGTATTTGTCTCGGCCGTTGCCCGCCTATAATTCCGCCATGGAAATGCCTGCGCGGAACCCCGCATGACCCAAGACCGTGCCGCGCTGCGCAACCAGCTGCGCGAACGGCGTCGTGCCCTGCCCGCCGCCACGCGCATCGCCGCTGCCGAGACCCTGGCCAATCGCCTGCTTTCCCTTGCTTTCGCACCCGCCCGCGGCTACGTCGCCGGCTACTGGGCCATGGACGGCGAGATTGCGCTGCACAGCTGGCAGCTGCAGCTTCCCCGCGAGGTCGTCTACTGCCTGCCCGTGCTGCACGACGACAAGGCGCTGCGCTTTGCGCCATGGCGACCGGGCGATGCGCTGGTCACCAACCGCTTTGGTATTCCCGAGCCGGCGCTGGAATCGGCTTCGGCCCTGGCCGCAGAAGCGATGGCGCTGGTGGTCATGCCGCTGGTCGGCTTTGATGCTGCCGGCCAGCGCCTGGGCATGGGCGGTGGCTGGTACGACCGCAGCTTCGACTTTCGCATCGGGGCCATGCCGCCGCCCTGGCTAGTCGGAGTGGGTTTTTCCTCTCAGCGCATCGACCGCCTTGTCGGCGAAGCTTGGGACGTCAGGCCCGATGCGATCTGCACCGAAACCGAGACCCTGCTGGCGGAGCCAAATGACTAGCCGCAAACGACACTGGCTGATGAAATCGGAACCAGACGCCTTTTCCATCGACGACCTGCAGCAGGTCGGGGTGGAGCCG
>JAJAZJ010000229.1 GCA_026785795.1 Pseudoxanthomonas sp. | reverse complement strand
GTGTGGGCCTGCGGCGTGGCGTTTTGGGTCTTGCTTTTTTTCCGCGGGTTTTGGGTGGTGTTGGGGTTGGCGGGCCGCGGGGCGGGCGCCCTCCGCGGCGGCGCCCCCACGACCCTGCCGCCCTGATGGTCCTTGTCGACCTTGTTGCCGATCAGGCCGCCGGCCACGGCACCGGCCGCGGTGGCCGCCTTGCGCCCGTCGCCCTTGCCGACCTGATTGCCGAGCAGGCCACCTATCACCGCACCGGCAACGCTGCCGCCCACGTTGCCGTCACGCTCCGGCAGGCGCTCTTCGACCACCACGTCCTCGCAGACTTCACGCGGGGTAGTCAGGGTGGTTGATTCGCGCAAGGGCTCGCTGCCAATCACGGTGGCGTAGATTTTTTCCTTGCTGGTCACCGGGCGCACATTGACCACGTTGGCGTAGGCCGGGCCGGCGGCCAGGAAGAAACTGTCGGCGCTGGCCGCATCATCCAAGCCAACGGCAGACACGGCGCCAGCCGGGGCCTGAGGGTCAGCGAACGGGTTGGAAGCGATAATCGGCTTGGACGGCTGGTTTCGGCTGCTCATGAAGGCCGCCGCCGCAACGCCGCCGAACAGCAGAGCCCCCGTGGCGATGAGCAAGGTGCTGGTGGTGTTCTTCATGTGCGATCTCCGTGCGGACGACACCGCGGATGGGTGAGTGCGACGGATTGCAGCATGGCGAAGCTGAATACGAGCTCTTTTGGCCAACTCGCGGCGAACGCACGGGAAGTCAGCTTGGGCACGGCCACGGCATGCTAGGTTGTGCGCACACCCCACCGCTGCCGTCGAGACCAGGAAATGGCCACTGCCCTGCTGCTGCCCGTACTGAACTGGGCCCGGAAACTCCGTTTCCCGGTCCTGTTCGGCATCACCGCTGCCCTGTTCGCAGTCAACTCGCTCACCCCGGATCCGATTCCATTCCTGGACGAATTACTGCTGGGCATGACCGCGATCGTCCTGGCCAACTGGAAACGGCGCAAGGATCCGCGCGTGGTTGATTCCCAGGACACTGCGCAACGGTCCACGGACTCCACGCGGCGCTAGCCTTCCGCATGCTGGTCGACAGCCACTGCCACCTTGATGCGCTGGAGTTCGACGCGGACCGGGAGGCCGTTATCCAGCGCGCTCGCGCAGCGGGTGTCGTGCAGCAGGTGATCCCCGCCATCCACGCCCGCAGCTGGCCGCGCCTGCGGCAAATGTGCCTCGCCCACCGTGGACTGTTCCCCGCCTACGGCCTGCACCCGATGTACCTGGAAATGCACCAGCCTGGCGATCTGGGAATGCTGGCAGCCTGGATCCAGCGGGAACACCCCCTGGCGATCGGGGAATGTGGCCTGGACTTTTTCGTCGAAGGCCTGGATGCCGACCTGCAGCAGGCCTACTTCGATGGCCAGCTTGTCCTCGCGCGGGATTACGAACTGCCGGTCATCGTCCACGCCAGGCACGCGGTCGAGGCGGTGATTGCCTCGATCAAGCGCATCGGTCGGCTGCGCGGCGTGGTCCACAGCTTTTCGGGCAGCCCGGAACAGGCACGCCAGCTGTGGCAGCTCGGCTTCATGGTCGGCCTGGGCGGCCCGGTCACCCACGCCCGGGCGCAGCGCCTGCGCGGGCTTGCGGCAAGCATGCCGCTGGAATTCCTGCTGCTGGAAACCGACGCCCCGGACCAGCCCGATGCCGGCATCAAGGGTCAGCGCAACGAACCTGCCAGGCTGGCTCAGATCTGCAGGGTCGTGGCCGAGTTGCGCGGAGTGGAGCCCGGGGTAGTGGCCGCTGCCACCACCGCCAATGCGGGCCGGCTGTTCGGTCTTCCTGCTGTTGCCGCGGATTGAGCAGACCCTGGCGCGCCGCTACGCGGCCGGCTTCTGCCTGAGCAGCAGCTCCAGCGCCTTGGCGACCATGGCAAAGGCGAATGCGCCGGTAATGTGGGTCGCCGCGCCCAGCCCCGCGCCACAGTCCAGCTTCAGCGCCGCGTCCGGCTCCAGTTTTGGACGCAGCCCGGACACGCTGCCGTCTGCCTGCGGATAACGCACGTTCTCGAGTGAATACACGGCCTGCACGCCGAAATAACGGTCGGGATTCCTGGGGAAATTGAACTCGCCGCGCAGCTTCCTGCGTATCAGCGCCAGCAGCGCGTCGTGCTCTGTGCGCGACAGGTCGCGCAGCCGGATCTGGGTCGGGTCGGTTCTGCCCCCGGCCGATCCAGAGACGACCAGCGGCAGCTTGCGACGCCTGCACCAGGCAATCATCTCCACCTTGGTGCGAAAGCTGTCGCAGGCATCCAGCACCAGGTCGAAATCCCGATCCAGCAGCTGCTCCAGGTTGCTGGCTGTCAGAAAGCTGGGCTCGACGTCGACCTCGATCAACGGGTTGATGGCGCGGCAGCGTTCGGCCATGGCCACCGCCTTGTTGCGGCCATAGGCGCCTTCCAGCGCCGGCAGCTGGCGATTGGTGTTGGATATGCAGATGTCATCGGCATCGACCAGGGTCAGGTGGCCCACCCCGGAGCGCGCAAGCGCTTCCACTACCCAGGAACCCACCCCGCCCATCCCGATCACCGCCACCCGGCTGGCCGCGAGGCGGGCAAGAGCGCCCTGGCCGTAGAGCCGATCTATACCTGAAAATCGTTCGCGCAGCGCTGGCTTCATGCACCTATTGTAGGCGTGGCCAAAGCGAGTAGGCGCGGCGTAACATCGGGATTAACCACCATGGAACCAGCACATGTCCAACCAGGCCCCGGTTTCCTCCAATGCAAGCCGCTACCTGTTCCTGTTCCTGATCGGACTGTTCATGGGCGCGATCTGTGTAGTCATGCTGCTGCGCGCGCTTGAGGCACGCAAGACCTGGCAGGACCGGTACCCCTACGCCACCATGCACTTGCTGGAGGTACATCTGGTCCAGCTCAACGCGGCCCGCACCGCCAACCGCTGCCTCGCCACGGACGCGTTCCCGCATGTGCAGGCACTCCGCATGCTGGCCAACGACCTGGAGCCTGCATTTCCCGCACTGCGGGACGATGCACGCTTTATCCAGCACGCTGGCCAGCTGCGCGGGGTGCTCGACGCGGCCTTGATCAACATGCCCCAGGGCTGCGCCTCCTTTGAACAGTTGGCCAATGACGTTGGGCAGGCGTGCAAGGCCTGCCACCAGGATTTCCGTAACTGAACCACCACTCACGATCCTGTACCGGAAGACTTTCTATCCTTTCGGGTTCTCGCACGGTTAACGATGCCGCGCACACGATGCAGTCACCGGGACCCAAGGCCAGTTCGAAACTGCCTGTAGCCCATCACCACGGTCATACCCGACCTGAGGAGATTCCATGAACCATCGACTACTTGCCATTGCGGTACTCGCCACCACTGCGCTCGCCGGCTGTACCACCACCGCACCGGGCTACGGGACCCGCTCACCTGCCTATTCCCAGCCTGCGCGATGCATGGATTGCGGAATTATCACCCGTATTGACAGGGTCGCTGCCGGACGCACTGCGCCTTCCGCCACCGGTGCGCTGCTGGGCGGGATTGTTGGCGCGGTGGTGGGACGCGAGATATCCGACCAGACCGGCGGCAGCAAAGGCAACCAGAACATCGCGACCGTGGCCGGCGCCGCTGCAGGCGCCGTGGGCGGCAATGCCATCCAGAACCGCGTCACGGATGGCAGCTACGACGTGCACGTGCGCATGGACGATGGCCGCAGCGTGGTCCTCAATCAGCGTGACGTGGGCGGGCTGCGCGAGAACACCTACGTTCGCGTGGTCAATGGCCGGGTGGTACTGCGCTGACACTGCCCGCGCACCCCGTGTGTCTATAGCAAAGAAAAACCCGGCGCAAGCCGGGTTTTTCTTGTTACGGACGGCACGCCCACGGCGCGCACTGGATCAGATGCGGATCAAATCGCTTCCACCGCATCGGCCTGCAGGCCTTTCTGGCTCTGGACCACGGTAAAGCTGACCTTCTGTCCTTCCTTCAGGCTCTTGAAGCCCTCACTCTGGAAGGCGCGGAAGTGCACGAACACGTCTTCGCCGTTCTCGCGGCTGATGAAGCCAAAGCCCTTGGCATCATTGAACCATTTGACGGTACCGGTTCCACGGTCCGCCATTGTCGCTGACTCCCTGGAGCGAGTGGTGGAGACGCCCTGTGTTCTGGCAGCTGGTTGCAAGGAGGAAGCGTGTAACGTTTTGGCGGAACACGGTTCGACCGCATCAGGCCACAATCCAGCGTGGCCCTGGAAAGCGCAGCAACCAACATCATTCCGCACTACACCATAATGCAGTTGACTAAACCCGCCCAAAAAAAACGCAACTAATTGATAATAAAAGGATATAAGAATTGGAAATACAGCCGCTTTACTACGCCCTGGCGGTGATCCTGATCCTGGTGGGCATAGGCGGAGTCATCCTGCCCGCCCTGCCGGGCCTGCCCCTGGTCTTCGCCGGCATGCTGCTTGCGGCCTGGGCGGGTGATTTCCAGCAAGTCGGCTGGCTGCCGCTGGTGGTGCTGGGACTGCTGACGCTGCTGTCGGTGGCCGTGGACATCTTCGCGACCCTGCTTGGTGCCAAGCGCGTCGGCGCCAGCCGCAAGGCCCTGCTGGGCGCGGTGCTGGGCACCTTGGCCGGCCTGTTTTTCGGGCCGATCGGCCTGTTTATCGGGCCATTCGTGGGCGCACTGCTCGGCGAGCTGTGGCACGGCCGAGAATTGCGCAAGGCGACGACCGTCGGCCTGGGCACCTGGCTGGGTATTGTGGTCGGCACCGTGCTGAAGCTGGGGCTGGCTTTCGCAATGCTGGGGCTGTTCGTGTTCGCCTGGCTGTTTTGAATGCCTCCGCGGGCACCTACAGCACGCTGCATAAGTCGCATCGCTCGATAGCAGGCCACCGGGAAACGTGATGTTCAAGAACTGGAAACGCAAGCACATGGCTTGGACGATCGTTATAACCGTGGCGGTCACGCTGCTGCTGGCCGTGATGGCCATGAACTTCGCCACCCCCGAAAAAAAGCTGGAGCAGACCGTCACGCACCACTACAGGGTCAGCGACCCCGGCTTCCGTCGCGAGATGTCGGTCATGCTGGGCCCCACCATCCTGGGCGGTAACCGGGTCACTGCACTGCAGAACGGCGACGAAATCTTCCCCGCCATGCTGCAGGCCATACGTGAAGCGCAGACTTCGATCAATTTTGAGACCTACATCTACTGGTCAGGCGATATCGGCAAGGAGTTCAGCGCGGCGCTGGCTGAGCGCGCCCGGTCAGGGGTTCCAGTCAACCTGGTCATCGACTGGGTGGGCAGCATCAAGATGGAGGATGCAATGGCCCAGGAGATGGAAGCTGCGGGGGTGCGGCTGCAGCGCTACCGGCCGCTGCACTGGTACAACCTGGGCCGGATCAACAACCGCACCCATCGCAAGCTTCTCATCGTGGATGGGCGCATCGGCTTCACCGGCGGCGTCGGCATTGCGGACCAGTGGCTGGGCAACGCGCAGGATGCAGACCACTGGCGCGAAGCACACTTCCGGCTGGAGGGCCCAACCGTGGCGCAGATGCAGGCCGCCTTCAACGACAACTGGATCAAGACCACCGGCGAAGCATTGAATGGCGACATCTATTTCCCCGACCCGGCGCAGCCGGGGCAGGTGGACGCACACCTGTTCATCGCCTCGCCTGCAGGCGGCAGTGCAAGCATGCACCTGATGTACCTGATGGCCATTGCAGGGGCGGTGGAATCCATCGACCTGGCCGCCTCGTATTTCGTGCCCGACGAACTGATAGAGCGCGCGCTGATCGAAGCACGCGAACGCGGGGTACGCGTGCGTATCCTGCTGCCGGGCAAGCACATCGATTCGGACGTGGTGCGCCTTGCCTCCAAGGCAGGATGGGGCAGGCTGCTGAAGACCGGCATCCATATCCACGAGTACCAGCCCACCATGCTGCACGTGAAGCTGCTGGTGGTTGACAACGAACTGGTGTCGGTTGGCTCGACCAATTTCGATATACGTTCGTTCCGGCTCAACGACGAGGCCAGCCTGAATCTGTATGATCGCGCGTTCGCCGAGCAGATGACCGGCGTTTTCGAAGACGACCTGCGCAAGTCGGTGCGCTACACCCACGAGATGTGGACGCACAGGCCGATGAAAGAAAAGCTGCTTGAAAAATTCGTACTCCCCCTGAAGTCACAGCTGTGACCCACATGAACCCACGATGCTCCCGCCTTACCCTGCTGGCGTCCGCCCTTGCATCCATGCCACTAGCGGCATTCGGACAGGAATCACCTGCGCCCGCGACCCCCGAAGCCTGCGTGGTCATCGCCACCGATGCCAACCGCCTGGCCTGCTACGACGCAGCGCTGGGACGACAGGCCGCCGATACGCTGGCCGCCGATGCGGCGGCGATTGCGGCGACCGAGCACGCCAGGAGGCAGCGTGAAGCTGCCCGGCCTGATGCAGATAAAACCCTGTACGAGCGCGCGCGCCACGGCGCGGGCGCCGTGTTCAGCGAGGATGACGCCAACGCTGAAGCGCGGGCCAACGCCGGCAAAGGTTCGTTGCTGGACAGCCGCTGGGAGCTGGCCAGTGACTCCAAGCTGGGCGTGTTCCAATTGCGCGCCTACAGACCGGTGTACCTGCTGCCTGTGCTTTGGACCAGCAACTTCAACGAAACCCCCTCTTCCCCCAACCCAGACAACACGGTCAGCACGCCGCTGAACCTGGACAGTGTGGAAGCCAAGTTCCAGCTCAGCTTCAAGACCAAACTGGTGGAGAACGTGTTCGGCGACAACGGCGACATCTGGGGCGGCTATACGCAAAGTTCGCGCTGGCAGGTTTACAGCTCCGAGGAATCATGCCCGTTCCGCGAAACCAACTATGAACCCGAAGTCATGCTGGTGTTCCACAACAGCTACAGCATCGGGGGGTGGAAAGGCCGCATGGCCGGGATTGGCGTCGCCCACCAGTCCAATGGCCGCAATGCTCCGCTGTCGCGCAGCTGGAACCGGGTAATCGCCAACATCGGCCTTGACCGCGAGAACTGGGCGCTGGTGCTGCGGCCATGGTGGCGGATTTCCGAGGGCGGTGAAGACGACAACCCGGATATCGAGGATTTCATGGGCCGCGGCGACGCCATGCTGGTGTACAGCAGGGATGGCCATGAGTTCTCCATGCTCGGTCGCCACTCGCTGCGCGGCGGAAATGATTCACGCGGCTCCCTGCAGCTGGACTGGGGATTCCCGATTGATAGCACCCTGCGCGGGCACGTGCTGGTATTCCACGGCTACGGCGAGAGCCTGATCGACTACAACCACAAGGCGACGTACGTGGGGCTAGGTGTTTCGCTGCTGGAGTGGTTCTGAAACCCGGCGGCGGACACAGCCTACTAGCGTGCGCTGTGCCAGCGGCGGTGCTCCACCATCAGGCACTCGTCCTGAACCACGTCAATGCCGGCGTTGAGCAGGGCTTCTGCAAACCCATCATCCCGGATGCCGGTCTGCAGCCACACCGCGCGCGGGCGCGCCTGCAGGATGTCGGGCAGGTGTGGGGCCAGGTCGAGCGGCTTGCGGAAAACGTTCAGCACATCCACGCGCCCCTTGATGGCGGCCAGCGCGCGGTGCACTGGCTCGCCCAGAATCTGCACAACCTCGGGGTAGTACACCGGCACGGGGATGACCTCGTAACCGGCCCGCTGCATATAGGCCGGCACCAAGTGCGCCGGCTGCCAGGCGTGGCTCTCCGGCTTGATGCCCAGCACGGCGATGCGCCGCATGCCGGACAGAAGTCGGTCGTATTGTCGATGATCCGCCAGCCGCTCGCCGCGCATGGATTTCCTTGAATCAGGTGGGTGGGGTGTGGCGACGCGTCTCGCGGGACAGTCAGGTCCAGTCGGTCAGGCCTTCGCGTGCGTAAACTTCCTTGAACGATGGCCGCACCTTCATGAGCATCGCATGCGCCTGCAGCGCCGGCAAGGCGTCCGCAGGCGTGGGCATGTTGCGCGACCAGCGCATCAGCATGGTCAGCATGAAGTCGGCGGCGGAGCGCTGTTCTCCAAGCAGGTAGGGGGCGCCGCTGGAGGCGAGATGGTCGGCTACACGCGCCCACGCAGTTTCTATCTGGCGGCGTGCCTGTTGCTTTACCGCGTCCTCGCTGCCCTCGCCCGCCGGCTCTGCCGGGTAAAACCAGGCCCGGTAGGCAGGCTGCATCGTATTGGCCATGAACAGCATCCAGCGGTAGTAGTGCGCACGCGCGGTCGTACCCGGCGCCGGCGCCAGCCCGGCCTGCGGATACAGGTCGGCCAGGTGCATGACAATGGCGGCTGCCTCGGTAACGACTTCACCGTTGATCACCAGCGTGGGAACCACTCCGGCTGGATTGAGCTGCAGATACGCGGGAAACTTGTGCTCGTGGCGCTCGAAATCAAGCAGCTGCAGGGTATGCGGCACCTCCAGCTCGATCAGCAGCCAGTGCACGACCATGCTGGCCGTGCTCCTTGAACCATACAGAACAACGCTCATGCGCTTTCCAACAGCATTGGGATCTTTCCGATCCGCGCCTGCCATTCGCGTGGCCCGGTCTTGTGCACCGATTCGCCGGTGCTATCGACGGCCACGGTCACCGGCATGTCCTTCACCTCGAACTCGTAGATCGCCTCCATGCCCAGGTCTGCGAAACCGACCACGCGCGAGGCCTTGATCGCCTTCGATACCAGGTAGGCAGCGCCACCCACCGCCATCAGGTAGACCGACTTATGCTTGCGGATCGCCTCGATCCCGGCCGGCCCGCGTTCGGCCTTGCCCACCATGCCCAGCAGGCCGGTCTGCGCCAACACCTGCTCGGTGAACTTGTCCATGCGCGTGGCCGTCGTTGGACCTGCCGGGCCCACCACCTCGTCACGCACCGGATCGACGGGACCTACGTAGTAGATGAAGCGGCCCCTGAAATCCACCGGCAGCGGCTCACCCTTGTTCAGCATATCCACCATGCGCTTGTGCGCAGCATCGCGCCCGGTCAGCAGCTTGCCGTTGAGCAGCAGGACTTCGCCAGGCTTGAAGCCAGCGACGTCTGCTGCGGTGATCATGTCCAGATTTACTCGCCGCCCCTTGGACGTGTCATAGGTCAACTCGGGCCAGTCTTCCAGCGACGGCGGTTCCAGCATCACCGGGCCGCTGCCGTCCAGGGTGAAGTGCGCATGGCGCGTGGCCGCGCAGTTGGGAATCAGCGCCACCGGCAGGTTGGCCGCGTGGGTGGGGAAATCCTTGACCTTGATGTCCAGCACCGTGGTCAGGCCACCCAGGCCCTGTGCGCCGATGCCGAGCGCGTTGACCTTTTCGTAAAGCTCAAGCCGCAGCTCCTCGGCACGATTGCTGGCACCGCGCGCCTGCAGGTCAGTGATGTCGATCGGCTCCATCAACGCTTCCTTGGCCAGCAGCATCGCCTTCTCCGCGGTTCCGCCGATGCCGATGCCCAGCATGCCCGGCGGACACCAGCCCGCGCCCATGGTCGGCACCGTCTTCAGCACCCAGTCGACGATGGAATCGGAGGGATTGAGCATGGCAAACCTGGACTTTGCCTCTGAGCCGCCGCCCTTCGCCGCCACGATCACGTCCACGGTGTTGCCCGGCACGATCTTAATATTGACCACCGCTGGCGTGTTGTCCCCGGTATTGGTGCGCTTGCCGGCAGGATCCGCCAGCACGCTGGCACGCAGCTTGTTGTCCGGGTGCTGGTAGGGGCGGCGGACGCCCTCGTTGGCCATTTCTTCCACGCCCATGGTGGCGTCGTCCCAGCGCACCTGCATGCCGACCTGCAGGAAGACGGTCACGATGCCGGTGTCCTGGCAGATAGGGCGATGGCCCTCGGCACACATGCGCGAATTGATCAGGATCTGGGCGATCGCATCCTTGGCCGGCTCAGATTCCTCGCGCTCGTAAGCGGCGGCCAGGTTCCTGATGTAGTCCACCGGATGGTAGTAGCTGATGTACTGCAGGGCGTCAGCGACGCTCTGGATAAAGTCTTCCTGGCGGATCTGGGTCACGATGGGCTCGGCGCTGGCGGGGCTGCGCCGCGATTTTAGCGCATCGTCCGCGCACTCCGGGCGGGCGGGCACGGCCAAGCCGTTCGCGGCACAATGCGGAATGGCCAAAACCAGCACCGCGCCTCCCACCTCCGCTACCCCCAAGCGCAAGCGCAGCGAGCAATCCGGCCCCAGCCTGCGCGAGCGCTTCAACGCAATGCGCAACCTGCCGCCCTTCCTGCGCCTGATCTGGTCGACCAGCCCGCTGCTGACC
>JAJAZJ010000228.1 GCA_026785795.1 Pseudoxanthomonas sp. | reverse complement strand
GGAACACCAGCGAGTATTTGTCCTCCACTTCGGCGCGGGTCATTTCCTTGGGGTAGGCAAACGTGTCGCGGATCACCTTGAACACCAGCGGATAGCTGGGCAGGGTGAACACCGCCATGACCATGCCGGGCGTGCCTTCGGCATGCACCAGCTGTTCGTTGGGCTGGCTGGCGAAGTGGCCGAAGAAAGTCCGGAAGCGTTCGGTCATGCCCTGCTTGGCGCGCCCCACCACGGTAAAGATATCGTCCATCCGCTAGTTCGCCAACAACGTCCGCAGGAACACCACCGCATCGCCGACCGTGGCCAGGTCGGCGTGGAAATAGCTGCGCGAGTAGCTGAACAGGTGGGCCACGTCGGCACGCGCGGTCAGCACCGCTTCCACGCGCAGCTGGCCGTTCTGGTTGACCAGCGCGATCACGAACGGGGTGAAGCGGTGTTCGCCAAAGACCCGCCCGACCAGGTACGCGCGGCGCTCCCGGTAGAACACCGTATCCAGCAGTTCCACCGAGCGCACCGGGTTGTCGCCCCAGTGCGCCAGGTCGTCCTGCAGGCGCACGACGATGGCGGCGGCGCAGCGGGTGCGGTGTGCGTACGCTATGTTGAAACGGTAGTCGCCGAGTACGCGGGCGAAGCTGTCGGTGGGGCGCAGGTCCGAAATCGCGTAACTGTGGCGCGCGACCGGATGGGTGATGGCATCGGTCGGTTCGATGTCCAGGGCCACGAATTCCACCGAGGCATCCACGCCGATGGTCTTGAAAAAACGCCGGGTCAGGGTGTTGTAGAAAGTCTTGTACAGCTCACCGTCGATCAGTCCGCCAATGCGCTGCTCATACTCATCGCGGATCGCCGACCACAGGGCACGGTCGTGGGCCCGACCCTGCAGGGTGGCCTGCAGCCGCAGCATGCATTCTGCGATGCACTGGTCGTACAGCTCGATGCGCGCAACCGCGTCCTCGCGCGCCGCCGCCCAGTCGCGCGTCTCGAAGCGCAGCTTCGCCCGCCGGGTGATGTCGGCGAAGCGTGCGTGGTAGTCCTCGAACGCGTCGCGGATGACCGTGGCGTAGATGTCGGCAGGCTCCATGGCCACATCATATCCGTCACTCGCCGCCGTTTGCAGGAACTGCGCCAGCTGCGACCGTAGATTGCCGGCTGACGGATACGATCGTGCGGCTGTGCGCCTGCGGTCGCGGCTGGCGCAGCTCCTACCGGGCGCCGGAAGCAGCAAGCCCGGCAGATGGCCGGGCTTGCTTCAGGTGATGCAGTGGCGAAAATCAAAGCTGCTTGATGATCTCGTCGGCGAACTCGCTGCACTTCACCTCGGTGGCGCCTTCCATCTGGCGGGCGAAGTCGTAGGTCACGCGTTTGTTGGCAATGGCCTTGTTGATGCCGTCGATGACCGCATCGGCGGCTTCGGTCCAGCCCATGTAGCGCAGCATCATTTCGCCCGACAGGATCACCGATCCCGGGTTGACCTTGTCCAGGTCCGCGTACTTGGGCGCGGTGCCGTGGGTGGCCTCGAACACCGCATGGCCGGTGACGTAATTGATGTTGGCGCCCGGCGCGATGCCGATGCCGCCGACCTGCGCGGCCAGCGCGTCGGACAGGTAGTCGCCGTTGAGGTTCAGCGTGGCCGACACGTCGTATTCCTTCGGGCGCAGCAGGATCTGCTGCAGGAAGGCATCCGCAATCGCGTCCTTGATGATCAGGCCGGCGCCCGGCTTGCCGTCCGGGATCACCATCCACGGACCGCCGTCCAGCTCGACCGCGCCGTAGAAATCACGCGCCACCTGGTAGCCCCAGTCACGGAAGCCACCTTCGGTGTACTTCATGATGTTGCCCTTGTGCACCAGGGTCACCGACTTGCGCTGGTTCTCGATCGCATAGCCGATGGCGCTGTGGACCAGACGCTCGGTCCCCAGGCGGCTGACCGGCTTGATGCCGATGCCGACCTCCACGGTCATCTCGCGGTGCGCGCCGCCGATGCCTTCGAGCGCTTTCTGCCACTCGTCGACTTTTTCCTGGGTGCCAAAGCGGATCTTGCTGAAGGGCTGCGGGAATTCCCTGGCGATGAAATCCAGCACCTTCTGCGACTCGGCGCTGCCGCCGGCCCATTCGATGCCGGCGTAGATATCCTCGGTGTTCTCGCGGAAGATCACCATGTCCACGTCGCCCGGGCGCTTGACCGGCGAAGGCACGCCTTCGAACCAGCGCACCGGGCGCAGGCACACGTACAGGTCCAGCATCTGGCGCAGGGCCACGTTGAGCGAGCGGATGCCGCCGCCGACCGGCGTGGTCAGCGGACCCTTGATGCTGACCAGGTAGTCGCGGCAGGCCTGCACGGTGGACTCCGGCAGCCAGGTGCCATAGTTGTTGTTGGCCTTTTCGCCGGCGAACACTTCCAGCCAGTGGATCTTCCTGGCGCCGCCGTAGGCTTTCTCCACGGCCGCGTCGAGCACGCGCACCGAGGCGCGCCAGATATCGGGCCCGGTGCCGTCGCCCTCGATAAAGGGAATGATCGGGTGGTTGGGCACATTGAGCTTGCCGCCACTGATGGTGATCTTCTCGCCGCCGACCGGCGGAGTAAGTACGGGGTCTGCCATGGAATTGCTCCCGGGGGTTGGATCAGGGCGCACCACCAAGGCAGCGCACGTGCGTGGAAAAGCGGACCGCCATTGTCGCCGGTCACGGCGCGCAGGGCAAAGGCGATCCCCGGCCATGGCACAAAAAAAAGGCGCGGATCACTCCGCGCCCGGCTTGCCCACAGAGTGGGAGAGAGGCCTGGATTACCGGACTTCGATTTGTTGCGACATGCCGGCCGCTTCACCGTTCAGGGTCGTATCTACGGTGTACGTGCCGGTCGGCCACGGGTTGGCGTTGCTGAAAGTGACGTTGGTGATACCGGCATCGGCGGCCACGACCGTGGCGGTCTGCTGCGCGGCCACCTGGCCGTCCTGGTAGGTCAGCTTGGCGTCGATGGCGGCGTTGGTCACGCTGCTGGCATCGGTGCGGATGGAGACGATAATCACGTCGCGCGGGCCGAAGGTGGAAACCGACGCCACCGACTTGTCGGCCGCAGCAGCATTGCCTACGCTCACGGAGGTCGCGGTCACGGCCGGGGCCGGGGTCATCATCGGTGCCGGCTCGGTCACGACCGGCGGGACTACCACGACTT
>JAJAZJ010000227.1 GCA_026785795.1 Pseudoxanthomonas sp. | reverse complement strand
GTCCTGGTGGATGCCGCCCAGTTCGAGGTCGCCATAGTGAATCTGCTGAACAACAGCCGTGATGCCATGCCGCTGGGTGGGACCATCCTGATTTCCACGCAGTTGGATCATTTTTCGCCGCCTGCGGACCCTGAGTCCGAAGGACAGGCCTTCGTCTGCGTCACCGTGAAAGATCCTGGCACCGGCATGTCCGAGGAGGTCGTGCGACGAGCGACCGAGCCGTTTTTCACTACCAAAGAAGTTGGGAAGGGAAGCGGTTTGGGCTTAAGTCAAGTTTCAGGCTTTGCGTCCCAGTCAGGCGGGTTTGCGAGTGTCACCAGCCAGGTTGGGGAAGGAACAACCGTTCAAATCTGTTTACCAGCTTTGGAGCAATGAAAATGGCGAGCGTGTTGCTGGTGGAAGATGAAGCAAGTCTGCGGGATCTGGTTGCCGAAGCGCTGTCCCATTTCGGTCATCAAGCCACGATTGCCGAAAATGGTGTTGTGGCGCTACAGCGGCTGGAGGACACCGCGTTTGACGTGCTGATAAGCGACATAACCATGCCGGAGGGAGTTTCAGGCCTGGATCTGGCTGAGCACGTCCTCAGCAGGTACCCGCTTAGCAAGGTCATATTGGTATCGGGACATGCGCGCGACCAGTTACCGCCGTTGCCAGACAACGTGATCTTTCTTCCGAAACCCTACCGGATGCACCAGCTGCTGGAGCTGCTTCCCACGCCGTGATCCCGGCACCTGGAATCCATCAGCTGCGGTTGAAGCCTTCCCCGTTCAACACATCTCTTACTTTGAGCGCCAGTTGTTGGATGGTAAAAGGTTTTGGCAAGAACGCGACGCCAGGGTCCAGCATGCCGTTGTGAACCACAGCATTGCGGGTATAGCCAGTGGTGAACAGCACTCTTAGCTTCGGTTTGATCAGCCGTGCCTGGTCAGCCAGGACGCGCCCATTCATCACCGGCATCACAATGTCGGTAAACAGCAGGTCAAGATGCGGTTGCACACGAATTTGTTCGAGTGCCTGGTTGGCATCGGAGGCCTGCACCACGGTATAGCCCAGTTCTCGCAGTGCATCCACCGTCATGTGGCGCACGTGCTGATCGTCCTCCACCACCAGAATGAACTGATCCAGGCTTCCGCGAGGCATAAACTCCGTGTCGCCAACAGGCGTTGCAGGCGGAGCATGCCCCAAATGGCGGGGCAGGTAGAGCTTGATCGTGCTGCCCTGGCCAAGCTCGGAATAGATTTTCACATGCCCACCGGATTGCTTGACGTAGCCATACACCTGGCTGAGCCCGAGTCCGGTTCCCTTGCCTACCTCCTTGGTCGTGTAGAAAGGGTCGAAAGCCCGCTCAATGACGAGCGCACTCATGCCAGTGCCAGAATCGCTGACCGCTATAAGCACATATTGCCCGGACTGGACTTCCGGGTGGGATCTGGCATAGCGGTCGTCAAGCTCGGCATTGGCGGTCTCGATAGTGAGCTTGCCGCCGTCAGGCATGGCGTCGCGCGCATTGACCGCCAAATTGACCAGCGCGCTCTCAAGTTGGGCCGTATCGGCAAAGCAGTGCCATAGCCCGCCCGCAAGAACGATTTCGACTTGCACATGTTCGGCGATCGTGCGGCGAAGCAGCTCCGACATGCCGCTGATCAACTTGTTGGCATCGATGGCCTGAGGGGCCAAAGGCTGCTGCCGCGAGAAAGCCAGCAGCCGCGACGTCAGAACAGTCGCGCGCTGAGCGCCCTCCATTGCGTTATCGATGCAAGCACGGATTTTTTCCTGATCATTGCTGCTCAATCGAAGCTTTGCTACATCAAGTGAGCCGATCACAATGGCCATCATGTTGTTGAAGTCGTGCGCCAGACCGCCAGTGAGTTGACCTATTGACTCCATTTTCTGAAGCTGCCGCAGCTGGGCTTCCGCGGTTTCACGATCCTTCATTTCCAGGGTCAGCTGGGAATTCCGTTCCGCAATTCGTTCTTCGAGTGTGTCATTGAGTTCGCGCAGCTGTGCCTGGGCGCGCAGCTGAGCTTCGTAGGCTTTTGTCATTTCATTTACCAGGGCCACCATGGTCAACGTGGTGCCCCAGTAGAGGACCACGGGTATCCAGCCGGAAGGCGACTCAATGGAGAAGCTGTTGACAGGCGCCATGAAGAAGTATTGCGACAGCAGACCCGTGAACACGACCGCCAGCAAGCCAGGACCCAGGCCGCCCAGGAGAGCGGCGAAAAGCACCGCGAGATAGAAAGTAATGAACGGGAAACCGGTGGGCACGTTGTCTAGTTGGAAACGGAGCCAGAGCGCAAGCAGACTGAGCAAAACGGCCAGACAATAGCCCAACACTTTCATGCGGCGCAGGGCGGAGGTGGCGGCAAGTAGGTTCATGGCGCTTTGGGGCAGGGGTCTGGCCCCATGATGCCAGATCAGCTGGCGTCTGCTGCAACACGAACAGAAGAGGCAGCGGGCGATAGGAGTAAGAAAAGTCGATGTCCAGGGCTTCGAACCCTCGGTCCTGGCCGGTGCCACCGCCGCACTGCAACCATGCCAGGCCCTGCGGGTGGAATTGTCGCCGGCGCTGTCGCGTGAGGGCCGGCTGGACCTGCCTGGCAAGATCCACGTGGTCAGGCTTGCCGGCTTGCGTCCACGGATAGGGGACGGCGAGGCCCGGTGCCGGATTTTGCGGCCCTTGCGCCGGTCACGCGCCAGGTCACGGGGGGTTTCGGCCGAGATTAGGTTATTGCGCGGGCACGCTCTTTCGGTGCATTGGAGGGTGGCGACCGCTGGTTTTTCCCGGGGTGCCTTGCGCGCCGCGGTGAACTCCTTCAATCGCCCAGGTCCAGCGGGCAGGTTCTCGCGCAGCGAGACCCGGCGGCGCTAGAGTAGTCGCCTGTCCGCAACCGGTTTTGCCCAGTGGCCAAGGCTTCCCCCAAGTCCCGCACCGCCTACGTCTGCGCCGAATGCGGAGGCGAGCACGGCAAGTGGCAGGGTCAGTGCGCCGACTGCGGCGTCTGGAACTCGCTGTCCGAAATCGTGCTGGAATCCGCGGCCTCGGCGCCGGCGGCAGCGCGACGCTCCGGATGGGCCGGCAAGCTGGAGCTGCCGCAGATCACCGCGCTGCGGGACGTGCGCAGCAGCGAAGACGCGCGCGTATCAACCGGCATCGGCGAGTTCGACCGCGTGCTGGGCGGTGGCCTGGTCGAAGGTGCGGTGGTGCTGGTGGGTGGCGACCCCGGCATTGGCAAATCCACCCTGCTGCTGCAGGCCATGGCCCAGATGTCACTGACGCTGCCTTCGCTGTACGTCACCGGCGAGGAGTCGCTGGCCCAGGTTGCCGGCCGCGCGCTGCGCCTGGGCCTGCCGATGGACGGCCTGCAGGCCCTGGCCGAGACCGGCATCGAGAAGATCCTGGACCACGCCGCCGCGGCCCAGCCAAAGATCATCGTCGCCGATTCGGTGCAGACGCTGTGGACCGAATCACTGGCCGCCGCGCCGGGTTCGGTCGGCCAGGTGCGCGAGAGCGCCGCGCGGCTGGTCCGCTACGCCAAGGAAACCGGCACCGCCGTGTTCCTGGTGGGCCATGTGACCAAGGAGGGCGGGATCGCCGGGCCGCGCGTGCTGGAGCACATGGTCGATGCGGTGCTGTACTTCGAAGGCGAGAGCGGCAGCCGTTTCCGCGTGCTGCGCGCATTCAAGAACCGCTTCGGCGCGGTCAACGAACTGGGCGTGTTCGCCATGGGCGAGAAAGGCCTGAAGGAAGTGCCCAATCCGTCGGCGATCTTCCTGTCCGGCGGCAGCGCGCAGCAGTCGGGCAGCTGCGTGATGGTCACCCGCGAAGGCACGCGTCCGCTGATGGTGGAAGTGCAGGCGCTGGTGGATTCCTCGCCGTTGTCCAACCCGCGCCGGGTCGCCGTGGGCCTGGAGCAGAACCGCCTGGCGATGCTGCTGGCGGTCCTGCATCGCCACGGGGGCATTGTCACCAGCGACCAGGATGTATTCGTCAACGTGGTGGGCGGGATCCGCGTGCAGGAAACCGCGGCCGACCTGCCGGTGCTGCTGGCGGTATTTTCCTCGCTGCGCGACAGGCCGCTGGCTGAAAAGACCATTGCCTTCGGCGAAGTGGGGCTGTCCGGTGAAATCCGGCCCACTCCCAACGGCGAAGAGCGCCTGCGCGAGGCCGCCACGCATGGTTTCAAGCGTGCCATCGTGGCCAAGGGCAACGCACCGAAGTCCGGGGCGTTCAAGGGCCTGGAAGTCGTGGCGGTGGAGCGTCTCTCGCAGGCACTGGACGTAGCGACCGGGTAGGTGCTCGCATCCCGCAGCGCCGGATTACGTCTCGCTCAGCGCTGCAGCACCAGCTCCAGCACGAACTTGCTGCCGAAGAAGGCCAGCAGCAGCAGGGCCATGGCCACCAGCGTCCAGCGCACTGCTCGCCCGCCACGCCAGCCATAGCGCCAGCGACCAATCAGCAGGCCACCGAACGCGAGCCACGACAGCACGCTGAGCACGGTTTTGTGCAGCAGATGCTGGGCGAGCAGGTTTTCGACGAACAGCATGCCGGTCAGCAGCGTGGCGGTCAGCAGGATGAAGCCTACCGTGATGGTGCGGAACAGCAGTTCTTCCAGTTCGGTCAGCGGCGGCAGCGCACGCAGCCAAGGGTGGAATTCACGGCGGCGCAGCGCGCGCTCCTGGGCCCAGAGCATCAGCGCCAGCAGCGCGGCGATGGCCAGGGTGGCGTAGGCCAGCAAGGCCAGCCAGGCGTGCAGCTGCAGGCGCCAGTCCAGCGCCGGCGAGGGAGCGTGGCCATGGACGTGGTAGACAGACAGCAGCCCCGCCGCGAGCGGAAAGGACACCACGCCCAGCCCGGCCATGCGCCCCTGCGCACCCACCGCGGTGGTCATCGCCGCCATGCCCAGGCTGACCAGCGACAATGCAGAGAAAAAGTGCATATCCACACCGCCGACCGTCTGACGGACGACCAGCAGGTGATACGCCGCGTGTAGCAGCACCGCGCCGAAGGCAGGCCACAGCCAGCCGCGGCTGGCATCAAGCCGATCCCGGGCCACCGCGTGCACCAGCATGGCCATTGCGGCGAGGTAAAGGGCAACAGCGATGAGAACGATTGTCATCGGATGAGTGTCGCATAGCCAGCGTATCTGTAGGAGCGTCCCGCTTTCGCTGGAGCGCAGCGCTTTGGTAGGAGCCCCAAAGGGGCGATGCTGGCCAACGGCTATAATCCGCGCCTGTTTCCGCCTGAAGTCGTCGCCCATGTTCGAATCCCTGACCCAGCGCCTGTCCGGCACCATCGAGCGACTGCGCGGCCGCGGCCGCCTGAGCGAGGAGAACATCCGCGAGGCTACCCGCGAAGTGCGGATCGCGCTGCTGGAGGCCGACGTCGCCCTGCCCGTGGTGCAGGCCCTGATCGAGCGCATCAAAGTGCGGGCAGTCGGGCAGGAGGTGCTGAAGAGCCTCACCCCGGGCCAGGCGCTGATCAAGGTGGTCCGCGACGAGCTGACGGCGGTCATGGGTTCGGCGGCCACCGAGCTGAACCTCAACGTGCCGGCGCCGGCGGTGATCCTGATGGCCGGCCTGCAGGGCGCGGGCAAGACCACCACCGTGGCCAAGCTGGCCAGGCACCTGAAGGAAAAACGCAAGAAGAAGGTCATGGTGGTCAGCGCCGACGTCTACCGGCCGGCCGCCATCGAACAGCTCAAGACCCTGGCCCAGCAGGTGGACGTGCTGTTCTTCCCCTCCGACGCCGCGCAGAAGCCGGTGGACATCGTGCGCGCCGCCATCGACGACGCGCGCAGGTCCTTCGTCGACGTGCTGATCGTGGATACGGCCGGCCGCCTGGCCATCGACGACGCGATGATGGCCGAGATCAAAGCCCTGCATGCGGCGGTGAATCCGGTCGAGACGCTGTTCGTGGTGGATTCGATGACCGGCCAGGACGCCGCACTCACGGCCAAGGCGTTCTCCGAAGCGCTGCCGCTGACCGGCGTGGTGCTGACCAAGACCGATGGCGATGCGCGCGGTGGCGCGGCGCTGTCGGTTCGCTACGTGACCGGCAAGCCGATCAAGTTCATCGGCGTCAGCGAAAAACCCGATGGGCTGGACGTGTTCCACCCGGATCGCGTGGCCAGCCGCATCCTGGGCATGGGCGACGTACTGTCACTGGTCGAGCAGGTGGAGCAGAGCGTCGATCAGGAAAAGGCGGCCAAGTTCGCCGCCAAGGTCGCCAAGGGCAAGAAATTCGACCTCAACGACATGCGCGACCAGCTGCAGCAGATGCAGGGCATGGGCGGGCTGAGCGGATTGATGGACAAGCTGCCGGGCATGGGCAAGGTGCCCGAGCACGTCAAGCAGCAGGTGGCCGCTGGCAAGGAAGTGCCGCGCATGGTGGCGATCATCGGCTCGATGACCAGGAAGGAGCGGCGCAATCCGGCCCTGCTGAACGGTTCGCGCAGGGCCCGCATCGCCCGCGGCTCGGGCACCACGCCCGCCGACGTGAACCGCCTGCTCAAGCAGTTCCAGCAGATGGAAAAGATGATGGGCAAGCTGGCCGGTGGCGGCATGAAGGGCATGATGCGCGGCATGCAGGGCATGCTGGGCGGGCGTGGCGGCATGCCCTTCCGGTGAGCGTGGCGCTGCTGAACGGGCAGCCGGCCAGCGTGCACGACCTGCGTGCGCTGGCCCTGGTCAACTACGGGCATTTCACCTCGCTCCAGGTACGCAGGCGCGCCGTGCAGGGAATGGATCTGCACCTGCAGCGCCTCAGCGCCGCTACCCGCCAGCTGTTCGGCAGCGATCTGGATGCGACCGCAGTGCGTGCGCAGATGCGGGCAGCCATTGCCGACGCGCCCGACTGCAGCGTGCGGGTCACGGTGTACTCCCGGCAGTTCGACTACCGAAATCCTGGCCCGGCCCTGGATGCCGACGTGTTGGTCACGGTGGCTGCCGCGTCCCCGCCGCAAGACCATGCGCTGAGGCTGCAGTCGCGCCAGTTCCAACGCTGCCTTCCGGAGGTGAAGCACATCGGCACCTTGCCCCTGTTCCACCATCGCCGTCAGGCCGTGATGCAGGGGTTTGACGATGCGCTGTTCGTCGACGCCGACGGCGTCATCTCCGAAGGCCCGACCTGGAATATCGGGTTCTGGCAGCGGGGC
>JAJAZJ010000226.1 GCA_026785795.1 Pseudoxanthomonas sp. | reverse complement strand
TGCTGCTGGTGCTGGCCGAAGCCACCGGACAGCCGGCGCTGGCTGACGTGGCCCTGCTGTTCGTGATGCTGGCGGCGATCTTGAGCGTGGCGTTCGTGGGCTTGGCGCGAACGCGCGGGGCACCACCGCCCACGCCCACGCCCACGCCCACGCCCGGAAAATCTTCCGGCAAGCCTGGATGAACTTCATCCAGGTCGCCGCCACGATCCTGCTCGTACTCGGTGGGTTCTTCTTTTTCGCCGGCACGGTTGGCCTGCTGCGTTTTCCGGATGTGCACTCGCGGCTGCACGCCCTGACCAAGGCGGACAACCTCGGCCTGGGACTGGTGTGCCTGGCCATGGCCTTGCTTGGGGGGAGCTGGCGCGGAGCCGCGATGCTGCTGGTCATCTGGTTGCTGGGGCTGCTGGCCGCCAGCGTGTCCTGCCACCTGGTTGCGCAGGCTGCGCTGGAGCCGGCTGCGGAACCGCCGACGCCGCGAGGCGACCCATGAGCCTGGCGCTGGACGGCCTGCTGGCGATCGCGCTGGTGGTGCTGGCGCTGCAGGTGGTGACCGGGGCCTCGCTGTTCCGCAGCATCGTGATGTTCGTGGTGTTCGGGCTGGTCATGGCGCTGGTTTGGGCACAGCTGCGGGCACCGAACCTGGCGCTGGCCGAGGCAGCGATTGGAGCGGGGATCAGCGGCGCGCTGCTGATGCTGGGCTATCGACGGCTGCGCGCGGCCGGGCCGGAGGCGACCCGGCCGGGGCCTCGCAGCAGTCGCCTGGCGGCCCCGCTCTCACTGCTGGTGGCCGGGCTGGTGGCCTCCCTGGGATGGACCGCGCTGGGCCTGCCCGAGGCGCTGGGAGCGGCGGGGGCCGCAGTCGTCGCGGCCATGCCCTCGCAGGCGGTGGCCAATCCGGTGACTGCGGTGCTGCTGGTGTTTCGGGGGTACGACACCTTGCTCGAACTGGCGGTGTTGCTGGTGGCCCTGGCCGGCGCACGCGCCGTGGAGGGACCGGCGGGACCGGCGGACCTTGCGACCCCGACCATGACTGGCCTGCCAATCGTCGGCGCATTGCTCGCCGCGCTGGAGCCGCTGTCGGTGCTGGTGGCCGGTTACCTGCTGCACGCCGGCGGCAACGCACCGGGGGGGGCGTTCCAGGGCGGCGCGGTGCTGGCCGCCGCCGGGGTGCTGCTGGTCCTGACCGGGCGCCTGGTTCCGCATCCGGTCCCCGGACCGGTCGAACGCTGGGGCGCGGTGCTCGGGCTGCTGGTGTTCAGCGCCCTGGGCCTGGTCATGCTGGCGCGCGGTCAGGGCATGCTGTCGATGCCCGGCGCATGGAGCATCTACCTGGTGGAGAGCGCGATGCTGGTGTCCATCGCCACCACCCTGGTGCTGCTGCTGGGCGCAGCGCCGGGGCTGCGCCGGGGCCCGCTGCCGTGAGCCAGGCGGCCATCTATGTAATGGCGGCCGCGGCGGTCATCGGCGCCGGCGTCTACGGCCTGCTGGTGGCCGGACACCTGCTGCGCAAGCTGCTGGCGATCAACCTGCTGGGGAGCGGGGTCTTTCTGCTGCTGGTGGCCCTGGCCGGACGCAGTGGCGGCGCCCCCGACCCGGTGCCCCAGGCGCTGGTGATAACAGGCATCGTGGTCGCGGTCTCGATGACCGCCTTTGCCTTGGCGCTGCTGGACCGCCTGTTCCGCGAGACCGGGCAGGCGCGCATGGACGTGGCCGACGATGACGACTGAGGCGTCGCTGGTCGGGCTGGTGTTCCTGCCCTTGCTGGCGGCGTGCCTGCTGTGGGCCGTGGGCCAGCGCGCGCCGTGGCTGCGCCTGGGCCTGGTGTGGCTGTCGCTGCTGGCGCCGCTGGCCCTGCTGCTGGCGCCGACCCTGGCGTTGACCACCCAGCCGGTGGTGGAAGTGGTGCTGGCCGGCCACGCGCCGCCGCTGGGGATCGGCCTGCGCCTGGATGCACTGTCGCTGCTGATGCTGTGGCTGGTGGCGGTGGTCGGCGCCGGGGCCGGCGCCTATGCCAGCTTCGCCGAACCGCCGGGCAGCGATGCCGGCACCCGCTTCTGGCCGCCGTGGCTGCTGCTGATGACCGGGCTCAACGCGCTGTTCCTGTCGGCCGATCTGTTCAACCTGTACGTGGCCATCGAACTGGTGACCCTGGCCGCGGTGGCGCTGGTGGCCTGGTCGGGCAAGGGGGCGGCGCTGCGCGCGGCCATGCGCTACCTGCTGCTGGCGATGCTGGCCTCGCTGGCCTACCTGCTGGCCGTGGCCCTGCTGTATGCCGAGCACGGCACCCTGGACCTTTACCTGCTGACCCGCGGGGTGGCCGCCGGCAGCGACACCACCCGCATCGCACTGGCCCTGCTGATCGTGTCGCTGCTGCTCAAGGCAGCCATCTTCCCACTGCATATCTGGCTGCCACCGGCGCATGCGCGCGCGCCCGGCGCGGTCAGCGCGGTGCTGTCGGCACTGGTGGTCAAGGGCAGCGTCTATCTGGTGTACCGGATCTGGTTCTGGACCCTGGAGGGCGCGCAGCCGGCCCTGGTGGCCAACCTGCTCGGCGCCCTGGGTGCCGGTGCGATCCTGTATGGCTCGATCGCCGCGCTGCTGCAGTCGCGACTCAAGCCGCTGGTGGCGTATTCCACCGTGGCCCAGCTCGGCTACCTGATGCTGGTGTTCCCGATGACCGCCACGGTCGCCTCCGGCGCCTTGGCCTGGAAGGGCGCCATCTACCAGTTGCTCAGCCATGGCCTGGCCAAAGCGGCGCTGTTCCTGGCGGCGGCCAGCCTGTTGCGCGGGATAGGCAGTGATCGCCTGGTGGACCTGGCCGGGGCCAGTCGGCGCTTCCCGCTGAGCGTGTTCGCGGTCGGGCTGTCCGGCATCAGCCTGATGGGGCTGCCGCCCAGTGGCGGCTTCCTGGCCAAATGGCTGCTGCTGGAGGCGGCCTGGATCCAGCGCGGCTGGGTGTGGATGGCGGTGCTGCTGCTGGGCAGCCTGCTGGCATCGGTGTACATGTTCCGTGCCCTGTCCGCGATGATGGCCACGCCCGGCGACGATGCGAAGGCCCCGGTCGGCGCTGCCCTGCCACGACCGGTGCCGTGGCAGATGGACGTGGCCGCGGTCACCCTGGCCTTGCTGGCAGTGATCGCCGGACTCGCTTCGGCCCCCATCTTCGAATTGCTCAACGCGGCCGCCCCCTTCCCACGGGTCGAATCGGCCACGCCGATCACCGAGCGGGCGCTGCCATGAGCCAGGTGCTGACCCTTGCCGCGCTCCCGCTGTGGGCGGTGATGGCCTCGCTGGGCGCGGCCGTGGTGATCTTCCTGCTGGGCGAGCACTGGCAGCGCACCCGCACCGCGATCAACCTGGCGGCCGCCCTGGTCTAGCTGGTGCTGATCGGGATCATGCTGGTGGGCGTGCGCGCCGGGCAGACGTTCGAGTTCCGCCTGCCGCTGATGTCGGGCCTGGAGCTGGTGCTGGCGGTCGATGCACTGAGCCTGCTGTTCATGAGCCTGTCGGCCGGACTGTGGCTGCTGACCACCGTGTATGCCATCGGCTACCTCGAACGCAGCCCGGACCGGGCCCGCTTCTTCGGCTTCTTCAGCC
>JAJAZJ010000225.1 GCA_026785795.1 Pseudoxanthomonas sp. | reverse complement strand
GTTACGACGCGTCCACCTACGACCTGATGGGGCAGTTCTTCTACGTTCGCGCCGGCCTGCGGTTCTGATGGCGGCTTGAACATGCCCAAGGCCGGTGGTTTCCGCCACCGGCCTTTTGCCTAAGGGGTGGTCCTACCGCGACGCCGGGGCCGCCGTCTGCAGCGCCTCACCATCAGCGTGGTGGGCGAGGAAGGGGAAACCCGATCATCCCTGGCAAGCCGGGCTGCCTGAATCCGCAAGGCACCGATGCCCTCGGTTCGCTCACCGGCCACGACTTGCAGCGGGCTGGAAGCATGGCTCCAATACCGCCGCCCTGAAGCAGGGGACAGGGCACCCGCAGCGTGTCCGAAACAGCCGCCGCCGCCCCTGTTGGGTGAACGCGCGTGCCGGGACGCCCTGGTACCTGCATGCGGACTATCGCTGTGCGAGAGCGGGGGTCGATACTGGAGACGGGAACGGCGCCGAATGGCGCCGTCCTTTGGTGCCGCTGCACCGCGCGACGGGGGTCGGTTCAGGCCAGGGCGCGGGTCGGCACGTCAACGCTGATCGCCAGCGCCAGGTGGTCGGAGAACGCCGCCGGGATGGCGCGCGCATCGTTGGCCGACAGGCTTTCGCTGACCAGAATGTGGTCGATAGCGCGCAGCGGGCGCCAGCTGGGAAAGGTAGGCACGCAGAACGCCGGCGGCCGCAGGTGGGTGCGGCTGTACAGCAGGTCCATCTCCGGCCGGTCCGGCAAGCAGTTGAAATCGCCCATCAGCACCGCGTGCGGATGCGCGCTCAGCAGCTCTGCGATGAACGACAGCTGCGCCCGCCGCGAGTTGGCGCCCAGCGACAGGTGGGCCACGGCCACCACCAGCCCGTCGTCACCGCCGCCAAAGCGTGCCAGCAACACGCCGCGTCCGCTGATCCGGCCCGGCAGGGCGTGGTCGCTGACTTCCACCGGTTCCAGTTTGCTCAACAGTCCGTTGGCGCTGGAGGCCACGCCGCCCATGTTGCGGTTGGGCTGGTGGCTCCAGTAGTCGAAGCCACCCTGTTCGGCCAGATAATGGGTCTGGTTGGTGAAGCCCGAGCGCAGACTGCCTGGATCGGCCTCCTGCAGCCCGACGATGTCGTGCTCACCGGCCATGCTGGCAATGCTGTCCAGGCTGGTGCGCTTGCCGCCGGTGGGCAGGGCGTGCGACCAGCTGCGGGTCACGTAGTCGCTGTAGCGACGCGTGCTGGAGCCGGCCTGGATGTTGGCGCTGAGCACCTTGACCCGGCGCGTTTCCACGGCAGTCACGTCACGCACCTGCAGGAAACTTGCATGGGGGTGGCTGGCCTCAGCCGCCGCCGGCGCGGCTGCGTGCGAGCAGGTGCTCCACCGTGTTGAACATGTGCTCAGAGCCGCGTTGGTCCACCGAGACCAGGTACTTGCCGTCCACCACGATCGAGGGCGTGCCTTCAATTTTGGAGCGCATGGCGAACTGCTTGGCGCGGTTGAGCTTGGTTTCCACGCCGAAGCTCTTCATGGTGCTGGCGAAGGTCTTCGGGTCGATGCCGTACTGCGCGTAGAACGCGCCGATCTGCTCCGGGGTGGCGTCCAGGCCCAGGCTGCGCTGCACGTGCACGGCGTTGAACATGGCGTCATGGCTGCGCTCCAGCACGCCCAGGGTTTCGGCGGCGTAGAACGCGCGTGCATAGGTCTCCCAGTAGCCGCCGAACACAGCGGGCACCGATACCACGTTCACGTCCGCAGGCTGGCTGCGCTTCCAGGACTTGAGCACCGGCTCGAACTGCGCACAGTGCGGGCAGGTGTAGCCAAACACTTCGGCCACCTCAAGCTTGCCCGTGCCTGCGGCGAACGGCGCGCCGCCGGGAATCTCCACGTAGTCGGTGCCGGCCACCGGGGCTGGGCCGCTTGGCGTGGTTGCGGCGACGGGTGCGGGTGCGGCCTGTTCGGCTGCCGTTGCAGCTTCGCCGGGCGACGCGGGTGGCGCTGGCGCCGGCGCGGCGACCGCTGCAGGAGCGGCGGCGGGCGTCACGGCGGGGGTGTTGTTCTGGGCGCTGCAGGCGGCGAAGAGCGGCAGCAGGGCCAGCAGCATCAGCGAATGTAGGGTTTTCATAGTAGGTTTCTCCAGCGTTGGACAGTCAGGCAGAACGGCAGGCCCACCACGTGGCGGCTGCAGCCAGGCCAATAGAATCGCACGGCAGATGTTATCTGCGTCTTGCGCGTTCCCTGGCGACCAGGTAGTCGGTGGTGCGCAGGGCGGCGGTGAAGTCGCGCGCGGTCACGCGGTATTTGCCATTCACGATCATGCTCGGCGTGCCCTCGACGCCGCTGGCGACGGCGAACTGCCGGGCGCCCGCCAGCTGGGCGTCAACTTCGGCGCCCTCCATGGTCGCGGCGAATACCTTGGCATCTGCGCCGTAACCGGCGTAGAAGGCGGCGATTTCCTGCGTTGATGCGTTCTGTATCGGCAGGCTGCGGTCTTCATGCAGGGCCTTGAACATCGCACTGTGGGTCTTGCCCAGCAGGCCCAGCTTCTGCGCGGCAAGGTAGGCGCGGGCGTAGGGAATCCAGAGTCCGCCAAAGGCGGCTGGCACCGCAGTGAAGCGCACGTCTGCGGGCTGCTGCTGCTTCCAGGCATCGATCTGGGGCTGGAAACGTGCGCAATGGATGCAGGTGTAGCCAAACACTTCCACCACCTCGACCTTGCCGTTGAGCGGGGCGAAGGGCTTGCCATCGGCGATGACCTGGTAATCGACGCCTTCCACCGGCGCAACCGCGGACGACGGCCTGTTGGCGTGGGCGGCCAGCGGCAGCAGCACAAGCAGGACCAGCAGGAAACGTGAATTCATCAGTAGGGCTCCGGGCAGATAAAACAACGCCGGCCATGATCAGGCCGGCGCAATGAACACAAGCTGTGAGCCGCCGACGCCGCCGGGCGCCGGGCTCAGGACTGCTGGGGCGCGGGTTCGGCCGCGGCCGGTACGGGCACGGGTACTGGTGCAGGTGCGGGAGCCGCCGGCGCCGCCGGCTTGGCGGCAGACGCCGCATCACGGGCGCGCTCGTGCAGGCCCTGCATGAAGGTGGCCAGCGCCTGGATTTCCTCATCGCTCAGCTGCTTGCTGACCTTGGCCATGATGTTGAAGTGAGTGGGGTCCTTCTCCATCGTGCTGCCGGCGCGGTATTCCTGCAGGCGCCGCGCCGAGTAGTCCTGGTACTGGCCGGCCAGATGCGGGTAGGCCGGCCCGGGGTTGCCGGCACCGCTGGGCCCGTGGCAGGCCATGCACGAGGGCACGTCGCGGCTGGCGTCGCCGCCACGGTACAGCTGCTGGCCCACCTGGTAGAACTTCATGCCCTTGTTGGGGCCTTCGGCGATCAGCGTGTCGTCGGCCAGCCCGGCGCCTGATTTCTGGGTGGCATAGAAGGCGCCAAGGTCGCGCATGTCCTGCGCGCTCAGATCCTGCACGAACGGCATCATCGCCACCGCAGTGCCGCCGCGCTGGCCAGTGGCGATCAGGGCGATCTGGTGTGCGGTGTAGCGCTCCATCTGGCCGGCAATGCGAGGGTATTGGGGGTCGCTGGGGTTGCCGTCCACGCCGTGGCAGGCGGCGCAGGCCACGGCCTTGACCTGGCCGGCCTCCGGGTCGCCCCAGGTAGTCGTGGCCAGATTGATCTCCAGCGGCGCGATCACCACGGGCGCATTGTCCGGCAGCGGCGCCACCGTGGTCTGGGCAAAGGCGACCGCACCCGCGGCTGCAATCGCCAGTCCGGCAATACCCAAAACGCGAGCGTGGCGCATGCTTGAAGCTCCGAAAAACCTGGAAATGCGGCCC
>JAJAZJ010000224.1 GCA_026785795.1 Pseudoxanthomonas sp. | reverse complement strand
TGGGGCGGCTACCGCCTGGATGTGTTCGACCCAGCCACCGGCCTGACCACGCGCTACCCGTTCAACGCCGGCTGGAGCTGGAACGACCAGAATCGCGGCCTGGACGCGCGCCCGGACAAGCTGAAGATCGCCCTGGACAAGACCGGCTACCGGGCTGGCGACACGATGCAGGTTACGGTGACTCCGCCGCATCCGGGTAAGGGCCTGCTGATGGTCGAGAGCGATCGCATGCTCTACGTCCAGGAGATTGATGCCAAGCCCGGCAGCACCTTCAGCATCCCGGTGACCCAGGACTGGGAGCGCCACGATGTGTACGTCACCGCGCTGGTATTCCGCGGCGGTTCGGTTCCCAGCAAGATCACTCCGGCGCGCGCCCTGGGTGTGGCCCACGTGCCGATGGATCGCACTGCGCGCAAGGTGGCCGTTGGCCTGGTGGCACCGCAGCAGATGCGCCCGGAGCAGGACATGGCGGTGACCGTAAGCGTTCCGGAAATGGCCGGTAAGCGCGCCCATGTCACCGTGTCCGCGGTGGACGTAGGCATCCTCAACATCACCCGTTTCCCGGTGCCTGACGCGAATGCCCAGTTTTTCGCCCAGCGACGCCTCGGCGTAGATGCCTATGACATTTACGGCCGGGTGATAGAGAGCTTCGAGGGCGCCAGCGCGCGGCCGCGCTTCGGCGGCGACATGGCCTTGGCGGCATTACCCCAGGCCAGGCGGCCGACCTCGCGCGTGCAGACCGTCGACCTGTTCACCGGTCCGGTAAAGCTGGATGCCAAGGGCAATGCACGGGTCCTGTTGAAGGTGCCGGATTTCAACGGCACCCTGCGCGTATCGGCGCTGGTGTATTCCGATGACCGCTATGGCAACGCTGACCGCGAAGCGCTGGTGCGCGCGCCGATCGTAGCGGAGGCCAGCCTGCCGCGCGTGCTCGCGCCTGGTGACAAGAGCATGCTGACCCTGGATGTGCAGAACTTCACCGGCAAGCCAGGGGAGTTCAAGGTACGCGTGGACGGGATTGGCCCGCTGTCGATTGCGCAGGGCGTGCGCAGCGCCAGCCTGGCACAGGATGCCAAGACCACGCTCAGCTTTCCGATTACCGCAGGTGAGGGCTACACCACGGCGCAAGTGCGGGTGCGGGTGGATGGCGGCACCTTCAAGGTGGATCGCATGTACGACCTGCCCGTTCGCGCGGGCTGGCCGTCGGTGCTGCGTTCGCAGGCGCGTATGCTTGATCCACTGGCGTCGATACAGCTTGGCAGCAGTTTCGCCGACGGATTGATGCCCAGTTCGGTCAGCGTGCGCATGACGGTTAGCGCGTTGCCGCCAATCCCTTTCGCAAGCGCACTGAAAGGCGCGCTGGAGTATCCCTATGGCTGCGCCGAGCAGACGACCAGCAAGGGCTATGCCGCGCTGGAGCTGGATGATGCCACTGCCCAGCTGCTGGGCGTGCCGGGACTGGAGGCAGGCAAGCGCCGCGAGCGCATGGAAGGCGCGTTTGGACGATTGGCTTCGATGCAGGTATCCAGCGGCCATTTCTCGATGTGGGGTGACGACAGTTATGTCAACCCCGGATTGACGCCCTACATCGTGGAGTTTCTGCTGGACGCGAAAGAAGCCGGCTTCGCCGTGCCGGACAGCGTGCTGCAGAAGGCACTGTCGCGCCTCAGCGAAGACCTGCTGTCCGGTGGCGCACAGTTCTATGGTGCGGAGAATCGCGAACACCTCAAGTTCGCCAACCAGGCTTACGCCGGCTACGTGCTGTCACGCGTAAACCGCGCGCCGTTGGGCACCCTGCGTGCGCTGTACGACAACGAACGCAGCAAGAGCCTGACCGGGCTGCCGCTGGTGCACCTTGGCATAGCCCTGTCGCAGCAGGGCGACGCCAATCGCGGCCGAAAATCCATCGACCTGGGCTTCGCCATGAAGGGTGGTCGTCCGGAATTCCTGGGTGACTACGGCACCAAACTGCGTGATGACGCGCTGATGCTCGCGCTGGTGCACGATCGCAGGCTGTCCAGGCCCGAGTATGGTGCGCGCGTGATTTCGCTGGGTCGTGAACTTGATGCACGCCGCAGCGCCGGCTGGATGTACCTCAGCACGCAGGAACAAGTAGCGCTGGTGAGGATGGGCAAGGCCCTGATGGTCAACCAGACGAATATGGTGTCCGGCAGCTTCACTACCGGTGATGTGACTGAAGCCATCGCGGCAACGAAGCTGTTCGGGCGCAGTTTCGACTATGCGACCCTAGCGCGTGGCGTGCGCTTCAGTCCCGAAGGTCAGCCGCCGCTGTTTGCGAGCATGGAAGTCGCCGGGGTTCCACGCAAGCCGCCCGCATTCGACAACCGCCAGATCGGCATTGAGCGCAAGTACTACAGCACCGATGGCAAGGAGTGGAAAGGCAGCACCCTGAAGGAAGGCGAGGCTTTGATTGTGCGCGTCATCATTACTCCGGATGTAAGCATTCCCGACGCCCTGTTCATCGACCTGTTGCCTGCAGGCCTGGAGATCGAGAACTTCAACCTTGGCGACGCCAAGCAATGGGCGGACGTGGTGGTGGATGGCATCGGGATCAGCGCTCGTTCCGATTCCGCCGACATTAAGCACGAGGAGTTCCGCGATGACCGTTACGTGGCTGCGCTCAAGCTGGACCGTGGCCAGGCAGCCAAGGTCTTCTACCTGGTGCGCGCGGTCACGCCCGGCACGTATAGCGTGCCGCCGCCTCTGGTTGAGGATATGTATCGCCCCGACATTCGCGGGGTCGGAAGGTCGGTACCGGCCTCGATCACCGTCGTGCAGCCTTGACCCGATCGCTCAGTATTTGATTGAGCGCAGCGGTCCCCGCAGGAGGAAATCGCCGGACGGTGAATGACGGCCTGATCGGGTGTTGCCTTGCCCTGCCGATGATCCACCGGGCCAGGCCCATGCGCCATGCCGGAACCCCACACGCCAACCCACGCAAGCGCTGCCGTAGCCGAGCGCCATGGCGCGATGCGCACGCTGGCGCCGTGGCTTCGCTGGGGCACCGTGGCCGTGCTGCTGGCCCTGCTGCTGCTCGACTTCGCATTTCCCCCGCCGCTGCCCAAAGCGCGCGACACCAGCACGCTTGTGGTTGCGCGCGACGGCACGCCGCTGCGCGCCTTCGCTGATCGTGATGGCGTGTGGCGCTACCCGGCCAGCCAGGAACGCATCTCGCCGCTGTACCTGCAGGCCCTGTTGAGCTACGAGGATCGCTGGTTCTACCGGCATCCCGGCATCAACCCGGTTGCCCTGGTGCGTGCCGGCAGCCAGTGGCTGCGCAGCGGCAGGATCGTATCCGGTGGCTCCACCCTGACCATGCAGGTCGCGCGCATCCTGGATCCACATACGCGCACGCCGTGGGGCAAGGGCAAGCAGCTGCTGCGTGCGCTGCAGCTGGAAGCGCACCTCAGCAAGCGCGAAATCCTGCAGCTTTACCTTGAGCGTGCCCCCTACGGCGGCACCATCCAGGGCGTGGAGGCGGCCAGCTGGGCCTATCTGGGCAAGCCGGCCGCGCAGCTCTCCCACGCCGAGGCGGCGCTGCTGGCAGTGCTGCCGCAGTCCCCCAGCCGCCTGCGCCCCGATCGACACCCCGAGGCCGCGCGTATCGCGCGTGACAAGGTCTTGCGGCGCATGCAGGACCTGCGGGTGTGGACGGAAGCGGAAGTGGAAGATGCCCGGGTCGAAGCCGTGGTGGCGCGGACGCTCAAGCCACCGATGGGCGCGGTTCTGCTGGCCCAACGGCTGAAGCGGCAGCAGCCGGGAGCGGCGCGCATCGTGTCCAGCATTGACGCAGACCTGCAGCACACCCTGGAGGAGCGGGTGGCGGCGTATTTCTCGCATCTGCCCGGGCGCACTTCGGCCGCGCTGCTGGTGGTGGACAATGACACCATGCAGGCGCGTGCCTACATCGGTTCGCTCGGCTTCGCCGACCGGCAGCGCTTGGGGCACGTGGACATGGTGCAGGCCTGGCGTTCCCCGGGCTCCACGCTCAAGCCGTTCCTGTACGCGCTGGCGCTGGACGATGGCCTGATCCATTCGGAGAGCCTGCTGGTCGACGCACCACAGTCGTTCGGCGGCTACCGGCCGGGAAATTTCGACGCGGCCTTCAACGGACCGGTGAGCGTGGCCGAGGCGCTGCGGCTGTCGTTGAACGTACCTGCGGTCGATGTGCTGGACCGTGTGGGGCCCGAGCGATTCTCCGCGCGGCTGGCCAACGGCGGTATCACCCTGAAGTATCCACGCGGGGCCACGCCCAATCTGTCGATGATCCTGGGTGGCACCGGCGCACGCCTGGAGGAGCTGGTGGGCGCGTTCGCGGCCTTCAATCGTGGCGGCCTGGCCGGACGCGTTCGCCATACGGAGAGCGATCCGCAGAGTGATCGCAGGATGATGTCGCCCGGCGCTGCATGGATCGTGCGTGAGGTATTGGAGGCCAATCCCAGGCCGGGTTACGGGCTGGGCACCTTTGACGTCGGTTCGCGCCCGCGGGTGGCGTGGAAGACCGGCACCAGCTACGGCTTTCGTGACGCGTGGGCCATTGGCGGGACGCGGCGCCATACCGTGGGAGTCTGGGTAGGACGCCCCGACGGCACGCCGCTTCCGGGCCAGTACGGGGCGCTGACTGCGCTGCCGCTGATGTTCGAAGTGATCGACAGCCTGCCGCGCGCACGAAACGACGGGGTACCGCCGCCGGCGCCGGCCGACGTGTCCGAGGTGGACATCTGCTGGCCACTGGGCCTGGCGATGGAGCCGGAAGCACCACAGCTGTGCCAGCGCAAGCGCAAGGCGTGGGCGCTGGGTGGGGTGGTTCCACCCACTTTTCCTGAGCGCGATGCACGGCTATGGAACGCGGGTCGCGAGCGATTCCAGGTCGATGCGGTGAGCGGCATGCGCCTTTCCGCAGACTGCAACAAGCCGCACCAGCCGGGATCGGCAGAGATCGCGCGCTGGCCAGCGCTGGCGTCGCCCTGGCTTCCTGCCCAGGAGCGTGCCCTATCGCGGCTGCCGGCCCTGTCACCGGACTGCGCACCCGACGGACGTGACGGATCCGCCGAGCTCAGGATAGAGGGGCTGAACGATCGTGCGATTTTGGCCCGCGCCCCGGGCAGCGTGCGCGGCGCGCGCCTGCAGCTGCGGGCACTGGGGACGGATGCAAGCGTGCAATGGCTACTTGACGGGCGCTGGCTTGCCCAGACCCGGGGTGCGCAATCCTTCCAGCATGACTTCGATGATCCGGGTGAGCACGTGCTCACTGCGCTGGCCGAAACGGGAGCGTGGACCAGCGTGAGGTTCAAGGTGCTGCCCTAGCCGGGTTGCGTTAACGATTGTCATTGCACGGGTGTAGTACCAGCCCGGCCAAACCTCCTCATGCAGGCGTGAATTTTTCGTCTCGTCTGCGCCGAGCTGGGCCGCGGCCGCGGCGGCGGTCATTGCATGACCCGCCCGAACATTTGCGACCCCGTGGATTTCTGATTCCAGCTTGGGTGTGCAGCAAAAAAAAGAGCCGCCATGGATTTGGCGGCTCGTTTAGTTGGGTCGATCTTTCAGGTTCTCTAAGGCCTACTTGCCTATCCAGCCATCCAGCAGGTCCGAGAATTCATCGGCATGTTCCTCTTCCTGCGCCAGTATGGATTCCAGGATACGCTTGGTAGTGGTGTCGCGATCGCCTATGTAGTTGATCATCTCGCGATAGCTGTCGATGGCGATGCGTTCCGCTATCAGGTCTTCCTTGACCATATCGCGCAGGTCCTTTCCGACCTTGTACTCCGCATGCGAGCGTGCAGTCAGGGTGTCTGGATTCAGGTCCGGTTCGCCGCCCAGTTGCACGATTCGTTCGGCAAGGAGGTTGGCATGTGCCTGTTCCTGCTGGGCGTGTTCAAGGAACTCTGCTTTGACGGCATCTGCCAGCATGCCTGAGGCCATGAAGTAGTGGCGGTAATAGCGCAGCACACACACGTATTCGGTTGCCAATGCGTCATTGAGCAGCCGGATGACGGCCTCCTTGTCTGCTCCATAGGTGCTGGTGATCGCGCCATCTTCGATATTCTTGCGCGCGTTGGCACGCAAGGTCGCGGTGTCTGTCAGCAGACCAACCTTGGGCGCGGGCACCTTGGTTGCGTTACGGGGCGGCTGCGGCGCGGACTTCTTGGCTGGCTTTGACATTGGCGTGCCTCTCAGTGGAGTAGGGAAGATCAGGCGGGGAGGTTTTCCAGCACATGCTCGGCCGAAGACACCTTGAACTCACCGGGTGACTCCACGTAAAGCTGCTTGACCACGCCATTTTCGGCGTACAGCGCGTAGCGCTTGGAGCGTATGCCCATGCCGTAGCCGCTGGCGTCCATCTCCAGCCCAAGGGCGCGGGTCAGGTCTGCGTTGCCGTCGGCCAGCATCTGCAGCCCATCCGGCACGCCTTGGGACTTGCCCCAGGCCTGCATCACGAAGGGGTCGTTGACCGAGACGCAATAGACCTCGATGCCGCGGCTGCGGAACGCATCGAAATGCTCCACGAAGCCGGGCAGGTGGCGCTCGGAGCAGGTGGGGGTGAACGCCCCGGGTACGGCGAACAGAACGACTTTGCGGCCGTCGAAAAGAGTGGGAGTGTCGATGGTCTCCACCCCCTCGCGAATCCGGTTGAGCGTGGTTTCAGGGATGTGGTCGTCGGTCTGGATGGTCATGGCAGCTCCTTGGAGGTCCTTCAAGCATAGGGCTTGCAATGCTAAACCCGCGTCAATGCACAGGGAATCGCTGCCGGCGGCCGCAGCCCGTAGAATCAGCCAGGTCAGGCAACCCCGCGATGCCCACTGGTTCGAGGCAGGCAATGCAATTCAAGGATTATTACAGCGTGCTCGGCGTCGAGCCGGGCGCAGGCGAGGTCGAACTCAAGACCGCCTATCGGCGGCTGGCGCGCAAGTTCCATCCCGATGTCAGCAAGGAGGCGGGCGCCGAGGAAAAGTTCAAGGCCGTCAACGAAGCCTACGAGGCGCTTCGGGATCCGGAAAAGCGCAAGGTATACGACCAGCTGCGTACGCAGGGCTATCGGCCGGGTGAAGAAGTCCGCCAAGGGCCGGGCAATGCACGAGGTAGCGCCGGCCCCGGGCAGGACTTCGATTTCGAGGAAGTGTTCGGCAGCGGTGGCGCGGACGGAGGTGGATTCAGTGACTTTTTCGAAGGCCTGTTCGGCCATCGCTCCAGGCAGGCG
>JAJAZJ010000223.1 GCA_026785795.1 Pseudoxanthomonas sp. | reverse complement strand
CTATTGGCATGGCTTGCGTCCACCCTCAGCCGTGGCGGCAGGCCCGGCTGCTGCTGCTACCGCCGCCGCCGGCCGCATCGTAGTTTGTCCTGAGGCCACTGCGCAGGATGAAGGCACCCTCGGGTTACCGACGGTGGTGGCAATGATCGCAGGGACTTGCTTGAAGTTTGCCGCGCCTGCCTGCCCGCTCAGGCGGCAGCGAAGAACATCAGGTACACAGGCCTGCCGCGCTCGATCCGGTCGCCGAACGCCGGGCCTGCCGTATGCCATAGCCACGGCCTCAGCAACACCAGCCGGTTGAGTAGCGGCGACTACGGCCGGCGGCAACCGGCATCGTTTTGAGGTGAGCCGATCACGGGGATGGTGCATCGTCCTGCTGCGTGTCCAGGCGCAGGATGCGGCGCAACTCCATGATCGCGCCCGGTGTCTCCTGCACGCTGTGACCCGACGGGATGGCTTTTTCCGACACCGCGCCCTGCAGATGCGCGAAGGCCTGCGCGGTGCCATCGACAGCGCGGTTGTACACGCGCAGCACGCGCTCCTGGCGCAGCTCGAACGCACGCTGCTCGGGCGTGCGCTCGGTCAGGAACAGATAGGCATACGCCCAGCGCGCGACATCAATGCCTTCTTGCGCCGCGACTTCCGGCGACGCTTGCAGGGCACCGTCCTCGGAGGCGGCCAGCATGCGCAGGGTGCGCACTTGCGCCATCGTCGCCAGCCAGGCCTCTTCCGATGCGCCATCACGCAGCCCAGCGGCGCAGGGCTCGGGTTCGCGCTGGCAGTTTTCCGGAAGCAGCCCGGCAATGGCCAGGTTGGCGGCGGCATCGGCGCTCAGGCGCCCGCTGACCAACACGTCGGCACGGCGCGCCAGGTCCGCATCGGCGGCCCCCTTCTCCTTCACCGTGACCACGGCGCAGCCGTTGAGCAGCACAAGCAGCACCAGCAACAGCGCGCGGAGGCAAGACGTGGGAGCACGAGTAACGGGCACGCGGGACCTGACGCAACGGAAGCGCGCTAGCGTAAACGAGCTTGCTGCACTGACGAACGGAATAAAGACGGCAGGGCAGCCCAATCTCCCGTTAGGCTCCACCCGGCAGGTGGGGGGCTGATGACCGTCGGTTTCCCGGCGGAAATCCAGGGTCACCGCAGTCCCGCCCCAAGCGGCCGGGATCAGGTCTTGACGCGACAGGTATTGATGCCCGGCAACGAATCCAGCCCGCAGGTGCCGACCAGGCCGGTGGGCAGCGGGATGACGCCCAGGTAGGCCAGGGCCGGGCTGTCGAAGGCTGCGGCCCAGGCAATCAGGCCACCACCCAGCGCGATGCGCAGCACACGATCGATGCTGCCAACGCTGGTTTTCGTGCGCTTGGCTCCTTGACGGTGTGGCACCAGCCTATTCCGTGCCGGCAGGGCCCGCACGACTTGGGCCCAATCCGGCGCTCCGGCTCAAGGTTTGTCCGCACTGCCATGCTCCTGGAACCAGCGCTGCACCTGCGCGTACCAGAACAGCGAGTTCTGCGGCTTCAGCACCCAGTGGTTCTCGTCCGGGAAATAAACGAAACGCGTAGGCACGCCCCTCACCAGCAGCGTCTGGTAGAACTCCAGGCCGTGGTTCACCGGCACGCGCAGGTCGCGCTGGCCGTGGATCACCAGGGTGGGTGTGTTGAAGTTTCCAGCTAGAAGTTGCGGCGAATTGCGTTCCAGCACCTCGCGGTTGCCCTCTTCCCAGAACCCGCCGAAGCGCGGCACGGTGGCGGCGAAATCGGCGGCGTATTGGGTATAGAGGTTGTAGACCTTGGCGTGCGCCACCAGCGCCTTGAACGGATGCTCGCGGCCCAGGATCACCGAGGTGAGGTAACCGCCGTAGCTGCCGCCGCCGGCCACCATGCGCTCCGGATCGATCCAGCGTTGGTCCGCAAACCATTCCGCCGCCTTGATCACATCCTGGTAGGGCTTCTCGGCCCACTCCGGGTTGATCGAGTCCGAGAACGCCTCGCCAAAACCCGAGCTGCCGTGGAAGTTCGGCCAGGCCGTCACGTAGCCCCAGCTGCCGAACACCTGCGCGTTCCAGCGAAAGCTCATGCCGTCGGTGGTGGCGTTGTGCGGGCCGCCGTGGATCAGCATGAACAAGGGATAGCGCTTGGACTTGTCGAAACCCGGCGGGTAGTTCACCCACATCTGGATGTCGGCGCCGTTGGCGCCTTTATAGGTCACCGATTCGTAGGTGCCGAAATCGGTGTCGGCCAGCAGTGCGTCGTTGAGGGTGGAGAGTTTGCGCGCCTTGCCGCTCAGCGGATCGATGGCCACCAGGGTCGGCGGCTCGATGAAGGTCTGGCGCAGGCCGACCAGGCCTTCGGCCCCGGCCTGCAGGGCGTTGAACGAGCCGGCGCCGGTGATGGCGCGCGGCTGGCCGCTCAGCGGCAGCTCATAGGCGCGCACCGTGCCGGCATCGTCGATGGCGGCGTACAGCGTGCGGCTGTCTCGCGACCACAGCAGGCCGCTGGCGCTGCGGTCCCAGTCGGCGTGCAGCTCGCGGGTGGTGGCGCCGCGGGCGTGCAGCATCAGCCGCGCCTTGGCGTCGTAGAAGCCCGGTACGCGCTGCTGCAGGAAGGCCAGGTGCTTGCCGTCCGGGCTGTAGAGCGGGGCGCCATCAGAGCCGGCGTTTCCGGCGCTGAGGTTGCGCGGCGTGCCGCCGGCCAGGGCCAGGGTGAATACGTCGACGTCAGCGACGTTGATGGCCGGATTGGAGTCGGCCGTCATCGCAAGCTCGCGGCCATCGGGCGAAATGTCAAAGGCGCCGTCGAAGGTCTGCGAGAAGCGCGGCAGCTCCAGGCCGCGGCCCAGCGACAGCGGCGCAACCGCGCCGGTGGCCACGTCCACCGAGAACACGTGGCCCTGGCGATCGTCCACGAAGTTCTCCCACACGGTCACCGGACCGCCGTCCCAGACCTGCGCCTTCATCTTGGAGTCCGTGCGTTCCTTGAGCCGCTTCTCCTGCTGGTCGATGGGCAGGTCGGCCCAGACGCGCGAGGCAAACAGCAGGCGGCGACCGTCGGCAAACCAGCGCGGCGATGACACGCCTGTAGCCAAGGTAGTGAGGCGCCGGGCTTCGCCACCGGCCAGCGGCAGCAGGTACAGCTGGGGCGCCTTGTCGTCATCACGTTGGGCGATGAAGGCCAGGGTCTGGCCATCGGGGCTGAAGCGCGGCGATGACTCGGCGGCCGGATCGCCGGTGAGCGCCCGCTGCACGCGACCGTCGGCGCTCCACAGCCACAGGTCGGTGAGCAGCTTGTCCTCGTCCATGGCGGCGCGCGCAACCGGGGCGACGATCTGCCGGCCATCAGGCGACAACTCGGGATTGCTGATGCGCTGGATCTGCCAGCTGCGTTCGGCGCTGAAGGGCTGCGCGGCGCCGGCGACGGCCGGTGCCAGCGCAAGCAGGAACAACAGGGTGGTTGGCTTCATCTCATCCTCTGGGTGACCGGG
>JAJAZJ010000222.1 GCA_026785795.1 Pseudoxanthomonas sp. | reverse complement strand
GACGTAAGTCGCGAATATCCTTATCTGCGGCGAATGCAATCGCGACTTGCGTCGCTCCTACGGAATCCCTTCGGAATCGCTACGGAATCCGTACGGAATCACTGCAGAATCGCGTCCAGGAAAAACCCGGCGGCGCGGGGTTCGCGACAGATGCAATCGCGACTTGCGTCGCTCCCACAGAACCGCGTGGGCAATAAAAAACCCGGCAGCGTGGGCTGCCGGGTCGGCTGCGCGGGGGGAGCGACCCGCGCAATAACTTACAGGGTGTTGCGCCGTGGCTTAGCGGCCCTTGGCGGCCTTGGTTGCCTTGGCCACGTTGACCTGGGCGGTTTCGCTGACGGCTTCGAACTGGCTCTTGGCCAGCTGGCCCAGGGCTTCGTTGGTCTTCAGGGTCAGGCCCATCACTTCCTGGCTGGCGGCGGCAACGCGCTCGGCGTTGTCCTTGGCGATCTGCATGCCCTTCGGAAACACGGTCTTGTAGGCTTCCACGTCACGCACTTCAGCCAGTTCGGCGAAGTAGGCGGTGGTGGCGTCGAGGTTCTTCTCGAAGGCCTTCAGCTGCAGACCGAAGATGGTCTCGGCATTTTCCAGGGCCAGACGGTTGGCGCGCGCAGCGGCGGCGGCGAACTGGTGGGAGAAGGTACTGAACTGCTGGTTCATCTGGGCGGACATGGTGGAGCTCCTGTATGGGTTTGGTGACTTGGTGCGGTGCAGCATACAGAGTCTTTTGGTGCGACGCAACATGTGGCGTATGGCCCGCCGACCAACGGTCAGGATCCGTTTAGAATCAGTGGTTTGCACAAGTCCCCTCGGTAGGAGCGCCCCATGGGCGCGAGCTCTTTCCCTGAAGGTCGCTGATCGAAGAGCTCGCGCCCATGGGGCGCTCCTACAAGGGCTCTGGGAGATCCGAACCCGGGGAAAGCTCAGCCGCGGTAGCGGCAGCCGGAGGTGCAGGTTTCGTGGACCACGATTTCGGAAAGGGCGGGCAGGCTCGGCTTGAGCCGGTCCCAGATCCAGATCGCCAGTCGCTCGCTGGTGGGGTTGTCCAGCCCCTCGATGTCGTTGAGGTAGTGGTGGTCCAGCTGCTCGTAGAGCGGATTGAACGCGGCCTTGATGTCGCCGAAGTCCATCACCCAGCCGCTGTCTGCGCCGGGTTCGCCGGCCACATGCAGCTCGATCCGGAACGAATGCCCGTGCACGCGCGCGCACTTGTGCCCGGGTGGCACGTTGGGCAGCCGGTGCGCGGCTTCCAGGGTGAAGACCTTGAAGATGTCCATGGGGGGCATTGTAGGTTGGAAAAAGGAGTGCGGAAATTGTGGGGTACGCGCTTTTGAAGATCGCCGGTTTCAGGCGTCACTGCCTTCAAGTCGCGACTTCCTTTGGGTCGTCATCCCGTCTTTAGCCGGGATGACGGCAGCTTTTTTCTCTGCGTCTTCAGTTGACCGACAAAAAAGGCTGGCCCGAAGGCCAGCCCTGTCACAAACGCTTGCCGCTGACCGCATTCAACGCGTCGGACGCGCGCCCTGGCGGTACGGGTTCGGGCTGCGTGCACCGTCGCGCTGACCGGCACCGCCGGGATTGCCGCCGCCGCTACGCTGCTTCGGCCCGGCATGCGCATGGCGCGGCGCATCGGAATGCGGGCGGCGTGCGGTGCTGGCGCGGCGCGGGGCGTTGTTGCCGCCCGGACGCTCATTGGGCGGATTGTCGTTGCCCCAGCGGATCGGGCGCATCGGCTCGAAACCGGGCACGTCGCGGATTTCCACGTCTTGCTTGAGCATGCGGGTGATCGCACGCAGCAGCTTGGCTTCGTCCTGCGCGACCAGCGAGATCGCCTCGCCCTGCGCGCCGTTGCGGCCGGTACGGCCGATGCGGTGCACGTAGTCCTCGGCGACCATCGGCAGGTCGAAGTTGATCACCATCGGCAGCTGCTCGATGTCGATGCCGCGCGCGGCGATATCGGTGGCCACCAGCACGTTGATGCGGCCGGCCTTGAAGTCCTTCAGCGCGCGCAGGCGCGCACCCTGGCTCTTGTTGCCGTGGATCGCCGCGACCTTGATGCCGGACTGCTCCAGGTACTTGGTCAGCTTGTCGCAGCCGTGCTTGGTGCGGCCGAACACCAGGGTCTGCTTGCGTGAATCCGTGGCCAGAATGTGCAGCAGCAGCTCGCGCTTGCGGGTGCCGTCGACCGGGTGCACGCGGTGGCTGATGGTGTCCACAACGGTGTTGCTGGGCGTGATCTGGATCTGCTTGGGCTCGTGCATGAACTCCATCGCCAGCTGCTTGATGCTGTCGATGAAGGTCGCCGAGAACAGCAGCGTCTGCCGGTTCTGCTTGGGCAGCTTGGCCAGGATGCGCTTGATCGCGGGCAGGAAGCCCATGTCGAGCATGCGGTCGGCTTCGTCCAGGACCAGGATCTCGATGCCCGACAGGTCCACGTTGCGGCGGTCCATGTGGTCGATCAGCCGGCCCGGGGTGGCCACGATCAGGTCCACGCCACGACGCAGCGCGTCCTGCTGCGGGCCCATGCCGGCGCCGCCGTAGATGGTGGTGCTGGGGATGCGCAGGTACTTGCTGTAGTCGCGCAGGCTGTCGTGCACCTGCACCGCCAGTTCGCGGGTCGGGGCCAGGATCAGCGCACGCGGCTTGCGCACGCCGCTGACCGCCTGCGGCGAAGTGCCCAGGTGCTGCAGCAGCGGCAGGCCGAACGCAGCGGTCTTGCCGGTGCCGGTCTGCGCGCCGGCCATCAGGTCGTGGCCGGCCAGGGCCAGGGGAATGGCCTGGGTCTGGATGGGGGTGGGGGTGTCGTAGCCCTGTTCTTTCAGGGCACGCAGCAGGAAGGGCGAAAGCCCGAGGTTTTCAAAAGACATGCGATGAAGCTCCAGTATTTCGATCGAAATGAACCCAGGCGCCCACGCAAACGCGCGGACGTCAGGAGATCAAAAGTGATCGAGGTATTACCCGAAGCGTTCCCGATGAACCGCGCTGCGAGGAATGAAGGCGGCCGGCACCAAAGCGGCGTGGCCGTACCTGCAAGGCGAATGGCGTCGGAGTGGGGGCGGGCGCATCGGTCCAGGCAGCGAAGCCATGAAGACCTGAGGCGCCGGCGATCCCGATGGGAAACGGACGGCCGCTTGCAGACGGCGCGTAGGGTAACCGATTGGGCGGCCCGTCAGGGCGCGATGCACCGCAATCGCCGCTGCAGGCCCGCTTGCGGGCCGTTCTGTTCAGTTTGGCGACCCCCGGATGCGCCTGGTCGCGAGCAGACCGGACAGGAAAACCGGCGTGAATGCCGACCCCCATCAATCCCGGGACGGTTCCCTGCAGTCGCGCGGCCGCGGGCCTGGATCAGGCGGCTGTCGGTCCGGCGCTTGCATCCAGGCGCAGGGTGGCGCGCGTGCCGCGGCCCGGCACCGACGAAAACTCCAGGCCCCAGCCCAGGTGTTCGCACAGGCGCGCGATCAGGTCCAGGCCGATGCCGCCGCCGTCGCGCCCCTCGCGGGCGACCCGGGCATAGAGCGTGCTGATCTGTTCGGGCGACATGCCGTGGCCGGGGTCTTCGATCACCACTGTGGCGTCCGTCATCAGGCGGATGTGGACTTCACCGCTGTCGCTGTTCTCGATGGCGTTGCGCAGCAGGTTGCCCACCGCGGCCTGGACCATGGTCACCGGCGCGACGATGGTGCAGGCGGGCAGCGTGTCCAGCACCAGGCGCAGGTCCTTGTGGCGGGTGAGCTGGCGGTGGTCCTCGACGATTTCCGGCAGCAGCTCGTGCAGGGCCAGCGCCTCGCTGCCTGCGGTGATCCGCGCCGGGTCCTTGGCCAGCACCAGCAGCACTGCCAGTAGCGGCTCCACGTTGCGCGCGGTGCGGCCGATGCGCTGCACCTGCATGCGTGCGGCCGCGGGCAGGTCGGCCCGGTCCAGCACCAGCTCCGCTGCGCCGGCGATCACCGCGATCGGCGTGCGCAGCTCATGGCTGGCGCTGGCAATGAACGCGTGTTCGCGTTCTACGTAGCGCGCATTGCGCTCCAGGTAGTCATTGAAGGCATCGGCGATCACCGCCACTTCCGCAGTGGCGTCGGCGTCGGCGTGGACGCGCTGGCCCGAGGCGTCCGGATCCAGCGTCTGCACCTGCTGGGCCAGTATCGCCAGCGGCTGGATGGCGCGGCCCAGGCGCCACATCACCAGCAGCCCCAGGATCAGGATCAGCACGATGGTGCCGGCGGCTACTGCCGTCGTGGCCGCACCCTCCACGCCCTCGAAGCGGGTCAGGTCCAGGGCCATCGCCACCGGTTCACCGTTGAGCTGGTCCACCAGGGCCACGCTGTTCACGCCATCCAGCGACAGGTTGTCGTGCAGCCCGGCGGGCAGCGCCTGCAGCGCATCCGGGAGCGCCGGCGTGCCGGCAGCCCCGAAAAGTCGCAGGGTGTCGCTGTCCTGCCATACGTAGTCCGCAGTGTTCTGGGCGCGCTGCGCGTGGTAATCCAGCTCGGCGCGCAGCAGCGATTCCCAGGCCAGGTGCTCGACCCGCTCATGGATGATGTAGCCGCCCGCCAGCACGGCGGCAGAAAGCAGCACGGCATACAGCACCAGCCACTGCAGTATCCGCCGCTGCAGCGACTGCCTAGGCTGCATCCTGGGTTTCCCTCGGGACTACGGCCAGGCGATACCCGACCCGGGGCAGGGTGTGGATCAGCTTCAGCGGGAACGGGCCGTCCACGCTGCGCCGCAGCTCATAGATATGCGAGCGCAGCATGTCGCCCTGGGGCGGGTCGTCGCCCCACAGCGCGTGTTCCAGGCGTTCGCGGGTGACCGCGGCGGGGCTGGCCTGCATCAGGGTTTCCAGCAGCTTGCGGCAGGCGGGGTACAGATGCAGCGCCTGGCCGGCGCGGCTTGCCTCCAGCGTGGCCAGGTCCAGGCGCAGGTCCTCCACCTGCAGCACCCGCTCGCGGTTGCGGCCGGAGGCGCGCGCCAGCAGCGCCTCCAGGCGCACCTCGAGTTCGGGCAGGGCGAACGGCTTGGTCAGGTAGTCATCGGCCCCGGCGCGAAAACCGGCGATCTTGTCCGGCAGCTCGTCGCGTGCGGTGAGCATGATCACCGGCAGGCTGCTGCCGTGTTCCTCGCGCAGCCTGCGCAGCACCTCGCGTCCGTCCATGCGCGGCAGCATCCAGTCCAGCAGCAGGACATCGTAGGCCTGGGTGGTGGCCAGGTGCAGGCCGGTGATCCCGTCGGGCGCGGCATCCACGGTGTGCCCGCGCGCCTCGAAGTAGTCGAACAGGTTCGCGACCAGGCTTTGGTTGTCTTCGATCAGCAGCAGCCGCATGCAGCGTGTCCCGGGGAGTTGGTGAGTGACCGCAGGCCGCTACCATAATCCACTGCGGCGCGATCGGGGCCCCCAGCGGAGCCTCTGCGCGTCCAGAGCCCCCTGATTCGGCACTCTCTCCGTGATTCCGACATTTTTCTGACGAAAGCGCCTACACGCTACCGCCGTGGCTTTGGGCTATCTTCTGCGGCCAAGAGACACAATCCATGGCCCTGCTCGCCACACGATGCCCAACCAAGACATAGCCGCTGACCCCGTTTCCACCCTGGCCCTTTCGGTCGTGGTGCCCGTGTTAAACGAACGCGACAACATACCGCCGCTGGTTGCGGAAATTGTCGCTGCGTTGCGCGGTCGGGTGGCCTTTGAGATCGTCTATGTGGACGACCAGTCCGCTGACGACAGCCTGGCCGTGCTGGGCGCGCTGAAGCGCGAGGTTCCCGAGCTGCGCGTGCTGCAGCATGCCCGGCAGAGCGGGCAGAGCACCGCCATCCGCACCGGGGTCAAGGCCGCGCGCGCGGACTGGATCGCCACCCTGGACGGCGATGGCCAGAACGACCCGGCCGATATCCCCAAGCTGCTGCAGGCGCGCGCTGCCGCCCCGGCGCAAGTAAGGCTTTTCGCCGGCTGGCGCGTGCAGCGCCAGGACAGCGCCAGCAAGCGCTGGGCCTCGCGCTGGGCCAACGCCATCCGTGCGCGCATGCTGCGCGACGACACCCCCGACACCGGTTGCGGAATCAAGCTGTTCGAGCGCGCCGCGTTCCTGGACCTGCCCTACTTCGACCACATGCACCGCTACCTGCCGGCCTTGATGCAGCGCGCCGGCTGGCAGACGACCAGCATCCCGGTCAACCACCGCAGCCGCAGCGCCGGCGTGTCCAAGTACAACAACCTCGACCGCGCCTGGGTGGGGTTGCGCGACCTGCGCGGCGTCGCCTGGCTGATCCAGCGCAGCAGGCAAACAGGGGTACGTGAACTGTGAACGACATGATCAGTCCGATGAACCAGGAAATCCTGTGGCTGGGCTGGACCGGCCTGCACATGACCCCGTGGAAGGTAATCGGCATGGTCGGCGCGCTGATGTTCGGCGGGCGCTGGGTCGTGCAGTTCATCGCCTCCAAGCGTGCACGGAGACCGGTGATCCCGCGTCTGTTCTGGTACATGAGCATCGTCGGCAGCCTGATAGTGCTGAGCTATTTCCTGTTCTCCGCCAAACAGGATGCGGTGGGCGTCATGCAGAACCTGTTCCCGGCTTTCACCGCGGTCTACAGCCTGTTCCTGGACGTGCGCCATCGGGGCTGGCATCGGGAAAAAGTGACGCTGTCCGCTGCCGCGCTCATCGCGGGCAATCCCACCGCGGCCATGGCCTCGGCCGAAG
>JAJAZJ010000221.1 GCA_026785795.1 Pseudoxanthomonas sp. | reverse complement strand
GTCCATGTCCGCGCCCAGGGTCTGGAAGATCCGGCTCATGCTGCCGTTCTGCAGGGCAAAGGCGAACTGGATGCCCAGGAAGCCGAAGCACATGTTCCAGATCTGCCAAAACGACAGCTGCGGTTTGTGGTTCATCGATTGCGAGTCCTTGGATTGCGCGGTGTTCGCGGCGAGTGAGGCTGGTCAACGGCCGCTGGCCTGCTGCGGTTGGTGGCCCGTGTGCCGCGACATGGTGCAGGGTTTGCACAGGGAAGCCATGTTGCACTGCAAACATGCGGGCACGCCCACGGTGTCAGTTTCCTGCGCGCTCACTCACGGCTTTACTGCTTGGAATAGCGCGATTTTCGCGAATACACGCTGGATCGACACACTGTACGCCGCTGCAAAGGGGGGAGTGCGCCGGCGGGGCGCGGGCAGGCTGCATACGTATTCATTGGCCGTGCCGGCGCTGCAGGAATGCCCAAGACCGCGCAGCGTGGAATAGTGACGCCCGCTGTGCGCCGGGGTGCGCCTATCTGTCGACAGGGAAAGCAATGACGATGCATCGTTGGTGGCGAGGCGCGGTGATCTATCAGATCTACCCGCGCAGCTTCATGGATACCGACGGCAACGGCGTGGGCGACCTGCCGGGCATCGTCGACAAGCTGGACTACATCGCCAGCCTGGGCGTGGACGCGATCTGGATCTCGCCGTTCTTCAAGTCACCGATGGCTGATTTCGGCTATGACATCGCCGACTATCGCGATGTAGATCCCCTGTTCGGCACCCTCGACGATTTCGATCGGCTGCTTGCCAAGGCGCACGCGCTAGGCATCAAGGTGATGATCGACCAGGTGCTGAGCCACTGCTCGGAAGAACACGCGTGGTTCAAGGAAAGCCGCGAGAGTCGGGATAACCCCAAGGCGGACTGGTACGTATGGGCCGATGCGAAGTCCGATGGCAGCCCGCCCAATAACTGGATGTCGCTGTTCGGCGGCGTGGCCTGGCGCTGGGAGCCGCGACGGGGCCAGTACTACCTGCACAACTTCCTGTCTTCCCAGCCAGACCTGAATTTCCATAGCCCGCAGGTCCGGGCCGCCACCCTGGACAACGTGAAATTCTGGCTGGACAAAGGCGTCGACGGCCTGCGTCTGGATGCGATCAACTTCTGCTTCCATGACCTGCAGCTGCGCGACAACCCGGCCAAGCCCGAGGACAAGCGCGTCGGCCGCGGCTTCAGCCCGGATAATCCCTATGCGTTCCAGTACCACTTCCACAACAACACCCAGCCCGAGAACCTGGCCTTCCTGGAAGAGCTGCGCGAATTGATGGACCGGTACCCGGGCACCACGACCCTGGGCGAGATCTCGTCCGAAGACTCGCTGGCCACCATGGCTGAATACGTCAACGACCGGCGACTGCACATGGGCTACAGCTTCGAGCTGCTGACCAATGACTTCACCGCGGCGTATATCCGCGGCACGGTTCGCGATCTGGAGTCGAAAATGGTCGATGGCTGGCCGTGTTGGGCCATCTCCAACCACGACGTGGCGCGTGCGGTTACCCGCTGGGGCGGCTGCGAAGCGGATATGGCCTTCGCCAGCCAACTGGTCGCCCTGGTGTGTTCGCTGCGTGGCTCCGTGTGCCTGTACCAGGGCGAGGAGCTTGGGCTTGGCGAGGCCGACGTGCCCTATGCAGCGCTGCAGGACCCGTATGGCAAGACCTTTTGGCCCAATTTCAAGGGCCGTGACGGCTGCCGTACGCCCATGCCGTGGGACAGCACGGCACAGGCGGGTTTCAGCACAGGCAAGCCGTGGCTGCCGATCGACGACGCCCATCGGGTCAAGGCGGTGGCGGTCCAGGAACCCGATCCTGCTTCAACGCTCAACCGAACCCGCCACTTCCTGCGCTGGCGCAAGCAGTGGCCTGCGCTGCAGTTTGGCGACATCGAGCTGCTGTATACCGCCGAACCGGTGCTGGCATTCACCCGCAGCATCCAGGCGCAGCGTCTGCTGGTGGTGTTCAATCTGGGCGCGGACCCGGTGCAGTGGAATCTGCCGGCCGGCGTCACTGCACAGCCAGTCGAGGGGCATGGGCTGCTCTCTGGCCAGGTGCAGGAGGGCGTGCTGCACCTGCCGGGGCGCGCGGTCTTCTACGCCAGCATCGGCTGATCAGGCCGCGAGCTGTTGCCCGCTCAGGCGCTGATGGCGCAGTTGCGGGCGATAAAGTCTTCGTGGCTGGGCATCGCCTGCACGCAGTTGCCAATCACGCCACGGATGCTGCCCAGGAACTCTTCGATCTTCTCCTCGCTGTACAGGTCAACCAGCGGGTGATAGCCCCGGGTCGGCACCCGCTGGCCGTGCAGCACCTGCATCCAGCTAACTTCGGCGAACATCTCGTTGGCCTCGCGGAAAATGCGCCCGTTGCTGCGGAACAGGTCCAGCCTGCGCTGCAGTGACTCCGGGATATCCATGGTCCTGCAGTAGTTCCAGAAGGGCGTGTCGTCGCGTTCGGTCGCGTGGTAGTGGGCGATGAGAAAATCGCGGATGCGGTCGAACTCGAAGTGCGAATGGGCGTTGTATTCGTCTATGTCCGCCTGTTCGAAGCCGGCGTGCGGGAAGAACGCGGTCAGCCGCGCAATGCTGGACTGGATCAGGTGGATGCTGGTGGATTCCAGCGGCTCCATGAAGCCGCTGGCCAGGCCGATGGCGACCACGTTCTTGCTCCAGAATTTGTTGCGCTTACCGGTCACGAACCGCAGCGGGCGCGGCTCTGCCAGTGGTTCACCGTCCAGGTTGGCCAGCAGGGTGGCGGTGGCCTCGTCGTCGCTGATGAACTTGCTGCTGTACACATGGCCGTTGCCGGTCCGGTGCTGCAGCGGAATCCGCCACTGCCAGCCGGCCGTGCGTGCGGTGGAGCGCGTGTAGGGCGTGATCTGGCCGGTGGATGCGCAGGGCACGGCCACCGCGCGGTCGCACGGCAGCCAGTGGGTCCAGTCCTCGTAGCCGGTCTTGAGGGTCTGCTCAATCAGCAGCCCACGGAAGCCGGAACAGTCGACGAACAGCTGGCCTGCGACGCGTTCGCCATTTTCCAGCACCACGCTTTCAATGTGGCCGTCGCCCGCGCGCTGTTCGGCATGGCTGATCTTGCCTTCGATGCGGAGTACGCCGCGTGCTTCGGCGTACTCGCGCAGGAAGCGGCCATACAGGCCGGCGTCGAAGTGGTAGGCATAGGCAATATCGGCCAATGGTGAATTCGGCCGGTCGGTGATTGCGCGCATGAACTTGTTGTGCCGCGCAGCCTCCGTGTTGATGGAGTATTCCTCCAGGTTGGCCGCCTTGCCCGCGTGGTGCATCTTCAGCCAGTACTGGTAGAAGGAGATCAGGCCCAGGTCCTGCCCGATCTTGCCGAAACCATGGATGTAGGAATCGCCGTTGCGGCCCCAGTTGACGAACTCGATGCCGAGCTTGAACGAGCCCTTGGTCCGGCGCACAAAGTCGTTTTCATCCAGGTCCAGCGCCTGGTTGTAGAGCTTGATCATGGGGATGGTGGCTTCACCCACGCCGACGATGCCGATCTCCTCGGACTCCACCAGGCGGATCGTGTAGCCGTTGGTCAGCACTTTTGACAAAGCCGCAGCGGTCATCCAGCCTGCAGTACCACCACCGACGATGACGATGTCCCTGATGCGATCTTCCGACATGATGGCTGCTCTTCTGCGGTTTTTTGATTGGCGCGGCATGGGCCTTGCTGCGGCGCATCGTACCGCAATCGCCTATGCGGCTTTGCAGCATCCGGCGTGCCGGCGTGCACGCTTAGGTGGCTGCATACGTATTCAGTCCATCCATCCCGGCGCAGCCTTGCTGCTGCTGTTGGCGGGCTTGGGCACCGCTGCCGAGTCGGGCGCATCGGAACGGTTAGCCGGGGCGGCGGCCATGGACTGCTCGGCGGTGGCCAGCGCCACGCTGCTGCACCCTGCACCCATGCAGGCGGTGGATGCACGCGCACACTGGCTGGACCGCAGGCGGGTCAAGTGGCCGGGGCACGACGCCAGCGGCCGCTACCGGCTGCATCATTCGTCCACGGCAGGGCTGCTGGCAGAGAAGGGCAGGCAGGTCAGCGGCGCCGACGGCAGCGTAGCGCTGCAGCTGCACGCAGCACCGCTCCCGGCCGCATTGGCCGAACGCTTCAAGTTCGTGGCCGATGGCGTGGTGCTTGCGCTGGCGGATGCCGACGCCAGGCACCTGCCGGACTTGCTCAGGCGGCAGCTCATGCTGGTGCAGGAGGACGGGCAGGGAAGGGTCATCGATGCCACCCTGATCCAGGCGGCCGGTGCGCTGGACGATCTGTATGCGGCCGCCGGTCAGGAAACCGGGCTGGGGGTGCAGGTCAACCGCACAGCAAGTACATTCAAGCTTTCGGCGCCGACAGCCGCGCGGGTCG
>JAJAZJ010000220.1 GCA_026785795.1 Pseudoxanthomonas sp. | reverse complement strand
GATCGCGCCGAAGAAGCGATGCGTCGCAACATGGAGCGTGACCCGATCAATCCGACCTGGCGTTTCGGCTATGGGCGCCTGCTGGATACTCTGGGCCGCCATGACCTTGCACAGGTGCAGCTGGAGCGCGCGCACCCTTTCAGCCCTTACGCGCGCTGGTTCAACGCAGCCTGGCGCCGCGACTACGAAATGGCGGCGCGCGTGGCTGAAAGCCTGGGAGTCCAGGCCGATTCAACAGGCTACGAGCGTGTGTTTAAGCCTGCGTATGTGGCCGCGTCACGCGCGCTGCTGGATCCGTCGCTATGGCCGCAGGCAGAAGCAGCCATGCGCAAGAGCGAGCGTGAAAGTGGCTTGATGAATTTCCTGCGCGTGCTGTCGCCGCAGGCCCCGGCGCAAGCCCCGGCCTTGATCGCCGGCCTGGACCAGGTGCGGGAGCGTTCCTATTCCAGCTGGGACCTGTTGCTGTGGACGAAGGACCTGGCCTACTTGCGCAAGGACCCCGCTTTCCAGGACTACTTGCGTGACAACGGCATCCTGGACTACTGGAAGCAGCATGGATTTCCAAAGCAGTGTCGCAGGGACGGCGAAGGCGCCTCGTGCGATTGAGATTCAGCTGACCCAGGCAGCTTCGTAAAACCGCAGATGGCAGCACCGCGCTCCCGGCAACGGTGTGGCAATGCCCTTAGCCTGCGCGTAATTTGCAGCGGGTCACCGGCGATGTGCGCCGCTCCGAAGCAGGCGAGCCAGTGCAGACCTGCGGGGCTCAGCTGCGCAGGCCCACGCCACGCTTCAACAGCCACAGGCCCAGCGCACCCAGCGCGACCACGAAGGCGATCATCAGCGTGTACGAGATCCACAATGGAACATCGCTGACCCCCAGCAGGCCGTAGCGGAACGCGTTGACCATGTAGAAGATCGGGTTGGCGTGGGTCAGGGCCTCGGCCCACGGCGGCAGCAGCTTGACCGAATAGAACACGCCGCCCAGGTAGGTGAGCGGGGTAAGGATGAAGGTGGGCACGATGGCGATATCGTCGAACTTCTTGGCATACACCGCGTTGACGAAGCCGGCCAGCGAGAAGATGGTCGCGCCCAGCAGCACCGTGCTCAGGGTGATGAACGGGTGCGGGATGCGCACCTTGGTAAAGAGCATGGCGATGCCCAGCACGATGATGCCCACCAGCAGCCCGCGCAGCACCGCGCCGGCCACGTAGCCCAGCAGGATCACCCAGTTGGGCATCGGGCTGACCAGCAGCTCCTCGATATGGCGACCGAACTTCGCACCGAAGAAGCTGGAGGAAATGTTGCCGTAGCTGTTCTGGATCACGCTCATCATCACCAGCCCGGGCACGATGAACTCCATGTAGGTGAAGCCGCCCATGTCGCCGATGCGCGAACCGATCAGGCCGCCGAAGATCAGGAAATACAGACTCATGGTGATCGCCGGCGGCACCAGGGTCTGGCCCCAGATGCGCAGGATGCGCATCACCTCGCGGCGCACCACCGTGCCCAGCGCCACCAGGTTCTTGCGTAGCGGTGTGGCCTCGACCATCGGGATCGTGCTCATGCCGCCTGCTCCCGCCGCGCCGCGCCCGCATCGCCGGTCAGGCGCACGAACAGCTCCTCCAGCCGGTTGCTCTTGGTGCGCATCGAGCGCACCCGGATGCCGTCCCCGGCCAGCGCCGCGAACACCCGGTTGAGGTCCATCGCCCGCGGCATGTCCAGGTCCAGGGTGTGGTCGTCGGTGGCCACCAGGGTGGTGCCCTCGATCAACGGAAGCTGCGCCGGCAGGGTGCCGTCGATGTCCAGCACGAAGCCCTCCACGTCCAGCTTGGCCAGCAGGGTGCGCATGGGGCCCTGCTCGACAATGTGGCCGCGATCGATGATGGCCACGTTGCGGCACAGGCTCTCGGCCTCTTCCAGATAGTGGGTGGTCAGGATGATGGTGGTGCCGGCGGCGTTGATGTCCTTCAGCGTCTTCCACATGCCGCGGCGGATCTCGATGTCCACGCCGGCGGTGGGTTCATCCAGGATCAGCAGGCGCGGCCGGGTCATCATCGCCCGGGCAATCATCAGGCGCCGCTTCATGCCGCCGGACAGCGTGCGCGACATGCTCTCGGCCTTGTCCCACAGCTGCGCGCGCTTGAGCTCTTCTTCCGCACGCATCAGCGCCACGGCGCGGGGGATGCCGTAGAACCCGGCGTAGTTGACCAGGATGTCCAGGGGCTTTTCGAACATGTTGAAGTTCAGCTCCTGCGGCACCAGCCCCAGCAGCCGCATCGCGGCCGAACGATCCCGCGCCAGGTCCACCCCGAACACCCGCACTTCGCCCCCGCTCTTGTTGACCAGCGAAGTTACGATGCCGATCAGGGTCGACTTGCCCGCGCCATTGGGCCCCAGCAGGGCGAAGAAATCGCCGGGCATCACCTGCAGCGACACGCCCTTCAGGGCAAACACGCCGGTGTCGTAGGTCTTGTGCAGGTCGGTGATGGACAGCGCAGGCACGAGGGCCGCGTCGTCGGCGACGGGAAAAGCCATGTGGCAGGGCCTTGTGACGCACGCAGGGCGTCAGTGGGTGGGGCAAACGCTTATTATAGGCGCCCCGACCGGCCAGCCCCGGCAGCAACTGTCTCGACACGCACTTGGCCATCGTCCATTTCCCCCTCAAGTTGATCGAACGCCGCATGCTGGCGCCCTCCGTGGGCCACTACGTGTTCGTGCGCGACGATGGCCTGCCGCTGGATTACATCCCCGGCCAGTGCATCCAGGTACAATTCAGCACCGCCGACGGCGCACCCAGCAAGCGCAGCTATTCGCTGGCCACCATGCGCGACCACGCGCTCGGCCCGGGCGAGGGCGTGGAGATCGCGGTCAGCTACGTGCCCGGCGGCGCGGCCACCGCCCTGTTCGAAGGCCTGGACATCGGCAGCCAGCTGGACGCCAGCGGGCCATACGGCCGCTTCTGCCTGATGCCCGGTGATCACAATCGCCGCTACCTGCTGATCGGCACCGGCACCGGGGTGACGCCGTACCGGGCTATGCTGCCGCAGCTGGAACAGCTGATCGCCGAACGTGGCGTGGAAGTGGTGCTGATGTTTGGCGCGCGAACCCCGCAGGAGCTGCTGTACGGCGAAGACTTCCGCACCTTTGCTGATGCCCATCCGCAGTTCCGCTTCATCCCCTGCTTTTCGCGCGAGCTGCCGGCCGATCCGCATGACGACGTGCGCCACGGCTACGTACAGCAGTTCCTCTCCGAGCTTGCCCCAAACGCAGATACAGATATCGCCTACCTGTGCGGCAACCCCAACATGGTGGACGCCTGCTTCGAGGTACTGAAGGAAGCCGGCCTGCCGATCCCGCAGATCCGCCGCGAGAAGTACGTCAGCAGCAAGTAGGCGCGGCATGGCCGGCCGATGGGCCGGCCCGCTTCGCGCCACGGACGACGGCCTGAGGCGGCTGGGCGGGGACCAGATCCAGCTGCTCCGGCGCCGGCTGCAGGCGCCTGCCGCTGCAATGGCCCAGGTCACGTGAGGTGCTAGGCCATGCCGTCTGTCACATCCGTAGCGCCATCGCGTCATGTCAACATACCCACTTGCACCGCACGCCCACCGGAGTCGCCATGCACCGTCCCCTGATTCTGATCGCCACGCTTATGGCCGCTTTCGCCGCGCCGCAGGCGCAGGCGCGCAAGCTGGGCACGCTGGAGTTCAAGCCGTGCTCGCTCAGTGCGCCGCTGTCCGGCGAAGCCCTGCCGGCGCAGTGCACTACCCTGGCGGTGCCCGAGAATCCGGCCGCACCGGCGGGGCGCAAGATCAAGCTGAAAATCGCCTGGATTCCTGCCGACAACGCCGACGCCGCCGAACCTGATCCGGTGATGATGCTGGCCGGCGGGCCGGGCCAGTCGGCGCTGGAGTCGTATCCGCAGGCCGCCGGCGCGTTCGCTGAAACGCGCAAGAAGCGCCACATCGTGCTGGTGGACCAGCGCGGCACCGGCAGCTCCAACCCGCTGACCTGTAAAGCGCCGCAGGATGAGTCCGCGTTTGCCTCTGCCGACAGCGCGCGCCGCTACACCCAGGCCTGCCTGGACGCGCTGGCCAAGCGCGCCGATCCACGCTTCTACACCACCACCGAGGCCATCCAGGATCTGGAGGCAGTGCGCAAGGCGATCGGCGCCGAACAGCTCAACCTGGTCGGCATTTCCTACGGCACCCGCGTGGCCCAGCAGTATGCGGTCCGCTATCCGCAAAGCACCCGCACCCTGGTGCTGGACAGCGTAGCGCCGAACACGCTGGTGCTGGGCAACGAATTTGCGCGCAACCTGGAAGATGCGCTGGACCTGCAGTTCGCGCGCTGCGCCAGGATTCCGGAATGCGTGCAGCGCCTGGGCGATCCGCGCGCCAGGCTGAAGGCGCTGCTGGCCCGGCTGGCCACCGATCCGCCGCGGGTGGACTACCGCGATGCGGTCACCGGCGAGCGCAAGCAGGATCGGCTGACGCCGGAACTGGTCACCGGACTGGTGCGCATGTACGCCTACCTGCCGATCGCCTCGGCGCTGCTGCCGCTGCAGCTCAACGAAGCCGCCAACGGACGCTACGATGCGCTGATGGCGCTGTCGCAGATGCTCAATACACAGCTGTCCGACAGCATTGCCATGGGCATGCAGCTGTCGGTGATCTGCGCCGAGGACGGCGGCGAGCTCAAGCCCAACCCGGCCGACGAAGGCAGCCTGCTGGGCAATGACTTTGCCAACATCCTCTCTGCGCAATGCGCGATCTGGCCCAAGGGCGCGCGCCCGGCCAACTTCCGCGCGCCGCTGAAGACTGCCGTACCGGCGCTGCTGCTGTCCGGCGAGTTCGACCCGGTCACCCCGCCGCGCTACGGTGACGAAGTAGCCAAGTCGCTCCCCAACGGCCGCCACATGGTGCTGCGCGGACAGGGCCACAACGTGATCGGGGTAGGCTGCATGCCGCGGCTGATGGCGCGCTTCATCGACGCCGCCGACGCCAAGCCGCTTGACGCTAAATGCCTGGATCGACTGCCGTATACGCCGCCCTTCACCGGGTTTTATGGGTGGGAGCCTTGAGGGCCGGGAATGGGTGTTCGGGAATGGGGAATAGGGAAGCGAGACCCTGAAAGCCGCCTTCCCGATTTCCACTCGCGATTACAATGCCCCAGATGAAGAATAGTCCCCGCTTCTGATTTGCCGCTTCCCCATTCCCCATTCCCCATTCCCGGCCCTCCAATGATCGAAGTCCACGACCTGCACAAGACCTTCAAGGCCAAGAAAGCCACGGTCACCGCCGTCGACGGCGTCAGCTTCACCGCGCGCGACGGCGAGATCACCGGCCTGCTGGGCCCCAACGGCGCCGGCAAGACCACGACCCTGCGCATGCTGTACACGCTGATGCAGCCGGACAGCGGCCAGGTGCGCGTGGATGGCATCGACGTGTCCAGCGACCCGGAGGCCGTGCGCCGCGTGCTGGGCGTGCTGCCCGACGCGCGCGGCGTGTACAAGCGCCTGACCGCGCGCGAGAACATCGCCTACTTCGGCGCGCTGCACGGGCTGGCCCCGGCCCTAATCGCCAGCCGCACCGAGCGCCTGGTGCAGGCGCTGAACATGCAGGACTTCATCGACCGCCGCTGCGAGGGTTTCTCGCAGGGCCAGCGCACCAAGACCGCCATCGCCCGCGCGCTGGTGCACGACCCGCGCAACGTGATCCTGGACGAGCCTACCAACGGCCTGGACGTCATGACCACCCGTGGTCTGCGCGAATTCCTGCGCCAGCTGCGCGCCGAGGGGCGCTGCGTGGTGTTCTCCAGCCACATCATGCAGGAGGTGGCCGCACTGTGTGATCGCATCGTCATCATCGCCCGCGGCCAGGTGGTGGCCGCCGGCACCGCGGACGAACTGCGCGCGCTGACCGGCGAGGACAACCTGGAAGATGCGTTCGTGAAAGCCATCGGTTCGGAAGAGGGGCTGCACGCATGAGCCTGAAGCTGAGCACCCACCTGCGCGCCATGTTCACGGTCATGGGCAAGGAGCTTCGCGACATCTTCCGCGACCGCCGCACCCTGCTGCTGGCGCTGGGCTTGAGCCCGATCCTGGTGCCGGTGCTGCTGATCGGCATGGGCACGCTGGGCGAGAAGCGCGCCCGCGCACAGATCGAGCAGCCGCTGGAGCTGCCCGTGGTCGGCCGCGAGCACGCGCCCAACCTGATGGCCTGGCTGGAAGGGCAGAACGTCAACCTGAAGGCGCCGCCCGCCGACATCAATGCGGCCATCGCGCGCCAGGACGAGGACGTGATCCTGCGCATCGGCGCGGACTATCCCAAGCGCTGGCGGGCCAGCCAGCCCGCGCCGGTGGAAATCCTGTTCGACAGCACCCGCCAGGACACGCAGATTCCGCTGTCGCGCCTGCAGGGTCTGCTGGGTGCGTACAGCGGGCAAGTGGGTTCGCTGCGGCTGCTGGCGCGCGGGGTCAATCCCGGCACCGCCAGCACCCTGCAGGTCAGCCGCACCGACATGGCCACGCCCGAGGCGCAGCGCGGACGCCTGCTGGCGGTGCTGCTGCCGTACTTCCTGATCCTCAGCGCGTTCCTGGGCGGCGCCTACCTGATCCTGGACGCCACCGCGGGCGAGCGTGAGCGCCAGTCGCTGGAACCGCTGCTGGCCACGCCCGCGGCGCGCGGTGCAATTGTCAGCGGCAAGATCGCGGCGGCCTGCACGCTGGCGGTGTTGGCGCTATTGCTGACCCTGCTGGGCTTCAAGCTGGGCGCGCTGCTGTCGCCCACCATTGGCCGCCAGATCGACGTGAGTTTCCTGTCGATCAGCAAGCTGCTGGTGATCCTGCTGCCCATGGTGTTCATCGGCACCACGCTGCTCACCTACCTGGCCGCCACCGCCAAGAGCATGAAGGAGGCGCAGAGCCACATGACCTGGCTGATGCTGCTGCCGATGATCCCGACCATCGTGCTGATGGTGAACCCGGTGAAGACCCAGCTGTGGCAGTTTGCGGTGCCGTTCCTGGCCCAGAACCAGCTGATCCTGAAAGTGGTGCGCGGCGAAGTCATCACCGCGCAACAGTGGGTGGTCTACCTGGCCGCCGGCTTCGGCCTGGCCGCCGTGCTGTGGTGGGCGGCCACGCGGCGCTACCAGCATGAGCAGCTGGCGATTTCGGGGTGAGGGAAAGGGGCGGGTCCTGCCTGTCGCACCATTGCATCAACGCAAAAAATGCAAAGCATTGTTTTTTATAGGATAAATTCAGCAATTGAACGGCTGACGCCCCATTGG
>JAJAZJ010000219.1 GCA_026785795.1 Pseudoxanthomonas sp. | reverse complement strand
GCGCTATCCGCTCGAGTTCCAGCGATTCACGCCCACCTGCCAGAGCCCCGAACTAGGCGAATGCGAGCAGCAGCAGATCGTCAATGCCTACGACAATGCCCTGCTCTACACCGATCATTTCCTGGCCCGCACCATCGAACTGCTGAAGTCCGAGCAACGCTTCGACACCGGCTTGATCTATGTCTCCGACCATGGTGAATCGCTGGGTGAAAAGGGCCTGTATCTGCACGGGGTGCCGTACGCAATCGCCCCGCAGGAACAGCTGCACGTGCCGATGGTGATGTGGTTCTCGCCGGCATTCATCGTCAACGCCGGCCTGGATGCAGACTGCCTGCGCAGCCGGGCAGCGCAGCCGGCCAGCCATGACAACCTGTTTCCGTCCATCCTGGGGCTTATGCAGGTAAAGACGCGGGAATACCGCGCTGCAGGCGATCTGTTCGCAGGCTGCCGCAAGCCTGCCTGAGGCACGGGTCCAAAGTTTGAGGCCACTTAAGACCGGGCGGCCTGAGCATAGGTACTGACTCGCTTCATCCGCATGCCGGACTCAAGCAGCTCTCCGGTGTTCGTAATAAGGATGCTGCCTGTCGTCAAAAATTGCGTACAGCGCCTGCAGGTTGGCTGGATCAGGATTCAGCCAGGCATCGATGTGCCCGGGCTTGATGTTGATGATCGTGCGGTCGTGGCCAGCGGCCGCGACTTCCGGTTCCGGCTGGTCGGTGATCGCGGCAAAGGACAGCAGGCTGGGCTCAACGCCGTTCGGATCGGTCCAGCGCGACCACAGGCAGGCGACGTACATCAGGCTGCCGTCGCGAGGCGTGAACTGCAGCACCTGGTTCTTTCCGTCCTTGCCCTCGACATTCTCGTAGAAGGTCTGCACGACCATCAGCGCGTGGGTGTGGCCGAACTGGCCTTTCCAGAAGCCCTCCAGACTGTCGCGGCGTGCGTTGTAGGTGCCGGGGTACCTGGCGTCATAGGACGCAGGTTTGCCCTGCGGCCGGCACTGGTAGCGCATCGGATAGACGACGCGCCTGCCGTCCTCGCAGACCATGACCGTGGCGTAGTTGCCGGGAAAGAACCGCGAATCGCGCGGCAGCGGCTCGGTGCGCCGCAGGTCGGACAGGCGCAGCTTGGCCTTGCTGATCTTGTCAGTGGCGATGCGCTGGTCGTTCTGCGCCTGCTTGGTCAGCTTGGCCTGGAGCGTGCGCTCGGCATCGGCCAGGCGCTGCTTCTGCTTGAACAGCGCCTGTTCGATGGCGGTCGCCTGTTCGGATTTCCACGCCTCGATCCAGCTGCGGATCTTCAGTTCGTCGCCCGCAGTGGCGCTGGAGAATGCATCCAGCATGGCCTTGGGGAATTTGCGGGGCGTGCCGTTTTCCTTCTGGTCCCAGAACAGGCGAATGTATTCCTTCATGCCGATGTCTGCGCCGAATTCGCGCTTGAACTGGCGGTAGTCCTGCCAGGCTTGGGCCGAGTAGCACATGCAGCACCTTGGACGCTTGAGGGTCAGGAAAATTCGATCCGATGACCAGAGAGCTTACCGAGGGTGGCGCTGTAGTGGGCGCCGCAAAGTATTCACGTTGGCCCTGCACGGGCGCGGGCTCGGGGCCTGGCCGTTAGTACTAATGACCGTTCTGCGGGAGCTTCCGGCGCTAAGCTGCGGCCAGCGCTGGGAGATTAGTATTATTACTAATTCGGCGTAAGATGCCCCGTCTCACCCCGTGCGTCGAACGCACCCGAGACTGCCCGCCATGCCGTCGTTCCCACTTGGTTTTCCGCGCTGCGCACCCGCTCTGGGGGCTGGCTGATGGGCGCGGTGGTCGCCCTTGACCAGCTGCTGGATGCGCGCACGGTGTGGCGCGGCAACGCCGCACCGGTGGCGACCAGTGCGCGCCATGCCACCGGCCATGCGGGCCTGGATGCGCGCCTGCCGCAGGGTGGCTGGCCGGACAATGCGCTGACCGAGATCCTGCTGCCACGCGATGGCGTGGGGGAACTGGCGCTGGTGTTTCCGACCCTGGCGCGGCTGACCCGGGCCGGACAGCGCGTCGTGCTGATTGCGCCGCCTTACGGCGTGCATGCGCCGGGCTGGGCTCACGCGGGCGTGGCCCTGGCGCAGCTGCAGGTGGTGCGCGCCGAACCGCGCGATGCGCTGTGGGCGACCGAACAGTGTTTGCGCTCGGCCGCATGTGCGGCGGTGCTGTGCTGGCCGCTGAAAGCAGACGATCGGGCGCTGCGTCGACTGCAGGTCGCGGCCGAGACCGGTCAATGCCTGGGCTTTGCTTTTCGCGATGCCAAGCACGCCTGCAATCCATCCCCGGCCGCCTTGCGTATCCAGCTCGACACGCAGCCGCGCCAGGTGCGCGTGCTCAAGTGTCGCGGCGGGCTGGCCCCGGCGCAGCCCATCGCCCTGGTGTCGTGAGCCCGGATGCGCTGGGCCTGTGTCCTGCTGCCGCACCTGGCGATCGACGCGGTCCTGCGCCAGCATCCCGCACCTGACGCGGCGCATGCCTTGATCGCAGGGCCCGCGCAGCGCCGGGTGCTGCATGCCGTCAGTCCCGCCGCCCGGCACGACGGCCTGCAGCGCGGGATGCCGCTGGCCACCGCACAAATGATGAGTAAGGCCTTCCACGTGCATGCCTATGATCCAGGGCAGGAAGCGGCGGCCCGCACGATGCTGGCGATGTGGGCCTACGGCTTCAGTTCACAAGTCAGCCTTGCATTGCCGCATGCCATCGTGCTGGAGGTGGCCCACAGCCGGGCGCTGTTCGGGGACTGGGCAGCCATCAGTCGCCGGCTGTCGTCGGAGCTGGACGAGCTGGGGTTCCGGCACCGGCTGGTGGGCGCCCCCAATCCGCATGCGGCCTGGGTGCTTGCCCGCCAGCACCGGCAGCTGGGCGTCGATGGCGGGCATCTGGTGCAAGCCCTGGGCCAGGTATCCATCGAGCGCAGCGGCCTGCCGACGGAGACGGTCATCACCCTCGGCCGCTCTGGCATGCGCAGCCTGCGCCAGGTCTTCGACCTGCCGCGCGAGAGTGTGGCGCGCCGATTCCCGCCGCAGGTGCTGGCGCATCTGGATGCCCTGCGCTCGCAGGACGCCGCGCCCTTGCCGCTGTTCGCACCACCGGATCGCTTCGAGGCCCGCATCGAGTTCGAATACGAGGTCGAGTCCAGCCAGGCCCTGCTGTTCCCGCTGCGGCGACTGACTGCGGACCTGGCCACATTCCTGGCCTGCCGTGACGGCGGGGTGCAGCGCTTTACCCTGCTGTTCGAACACGAGCGGCATCCCGCCAGCACGCTGACCGTCGGCCTGCTCGCACCCGAACGCGATGCCGCGATGCTGTTCGAGCTGGCGCGCAGCCGGCTGGACCAGCTCAGGTTGCCGGCCGGTACCCGCGGCATGCAGCTGCGCGCCGAAGAGCTGCCGCCCTTCGTGCCCG